>RKRO01000579.1 GCA_007571355.1 Candidatus Poribacteria bacterium
GTTATTAACAACATCACTGAACATCTGGGGGATATTGGGACTATTCATTACCCCCTTCCTCACATTAGATCCGGATCATTTGGCGAAGGTATTGACATAAGATATCAAGAAAGAAATAATACTATCGCCCGAAAACACAAGGTAGAATCATGAAAAACCACACGCTCGTCCTCATACTCCTACTTGCCACCACAGCCTGCGCAAGTGCCGAAAATTATAGCGAAGACCCCATCCGTACCTTACTGCCCTTCGATGCGATCCCCGCGATTACTGAACCCCAATTCGTTTCTGCCGGTGTCGCAAAGTTAGCCCCGGATGCCCCCGTCATCGGCGTAACCTTCAATGATGAGAGCCACGCCTATTCGCTCTATCTGCTAAACGGACACGAAATTGTCAACGATGTTGTCGGTGGACAGAACATCGCCACGACGTGGTGACCGCTCTGCAAAACGGCTATCGTGTATAGCCGGGATCTGGACGGTAAGACGTATACCTTCGGTGTCAGCGGTAAATTGTGGCGGGATGCGCTGTTGATGTACGATCACCAGACTCGTTCGCTCTGGTCGCATATCACTGGTAAAGCGATACAGGGGCCCCTAAAAGGGAAGCAGTTGAAGACACTCGTCTCCATGCCGCAGATTGCATGGAAAACATGGCAGCTAAATTATCCAGAGACAGAAGTATTGTCCCTGCCTACCGTAGGTGGAACGCGTGAAGGTATAAACCGAGATAACTACGCAGATTATCACGCCAGTCAGCGTGCTGGTGTCAGTGGAACGGAATACACCGATGACAGACTTCCCAATAAATCGCTTGTGATTGGTGTTCAAGTGCAGACGAAAGACGGTAAGAGGCAGTTTCGTGCATATCCGATCACACACTTTACAGAGACCGCTGTAATCAACGATACACTTGGCAAAGTCCCACTGCTAATTTTCCACGATAAATCATCTTTTGCAACGGCGGTCTTTAAGCGGAACGTCGCGGAGGACGTGCGAACCTTTAGGGCTCAAGACGGGCATTTTGTAGTGGATAACACCGGCACACTCTGGAATCTGGTCACAGGTGAGGCAACATCAGGTACAGATAAGGGAAAACGTTTAGAACGGTTGCCTGCTGTTAATATCTATTGGTTCGCTTGGGCACGATATTATCCGCGAACAACAATATACCGTCCGTAACCTGTTAATCGTCCAATTCGACGACTTCGCCTGTCATGTTCCGATGCATCGTCGGACGGATGACTAATTCGGGGATGTTGCTCCGCTGCGGCAGCGTCGCGATGAGTAAAATTGCCGCTGAGGTTTCGTCAACGTCTACCATTGTGGCGCGCGCATCCGCATCCGGCGGAATCGGACGTTTATCCAAGATCGGCGTTGCCACTTCACCAGGGACTATGACGCTTGCTCGGATACCCGTGTTCCTCAAATCCGAATTAAGAAATTCGGTGAAGTTGATAACCCCGGCCTTCGCCGCGCCGTAAGCGAACCCGCTAAACGGCCCCGGTGTAACCGCCGCGAGCGATGAGATATTGATAATCGTTCCCGATTTCGCCTTCAACATCGCCGGTACAACCGCCTGCGTGCAGAAAAACGTACCGATCAGATTTGAATCAATCACCGAGCGTGCCTCTTCAGGTGTCGTGTTCAGGAGCCGTCGATTGTGTGAACTGTGTCCGGCATTGTTCACCAGCACATCAATCCGCCCATGTTTAGCAAGCACATCGGCAGCCATTTGCGCAACAGCGTCATAGTCTGCTACATCAAGCGCGTAAGTCGCGGCTGTGCCCCCTGCTGTTTCAACCTCGGCTTTAACAGATGCCAATTTTGATTCGGTTCTGCCAATAATGACAACCGTTGCCCCTTCTTCTGCCATTGTGAGCGCGGCACCGCGCCCGATACCGCTGCCTCCCCCTGTAATAATACAAACTTGTCCTTCTAAACGCATTCCTAACCTCCATTCGGCAAAACCGGTTTCACCGCCGCTTTCACCTCTTTTGATAATGATTCCAGTTCATACTGTGCATCCGAGATTTTATCGCGATGCTCATCAAAAGGATAACCACCCTTTCCAGTTTCATTGAAATAAGCACTTAATTGGTAACGTTGAAAAATATTCATCCGCGGGTAATCCTCTGTCCACGGACTGGCATCGTGGAACAGATTTGTCGAAAAGATCGCCACATCACCAGCTGTCATCGGAAGTGTAATCGAAGTCGGCGGATCGTGACGCACGGGCAAATTCGCCGGTGTCTGAAACAGAGATTTATGACTGCCGGGAACAAGGCAAAAACCGGTGCCGGGTGGCACGTCTACCAAAGCAACCCATGTCGCAATGTGGCTACAATAGATATGTCCAGCAGCAGCTTGATAATCGTTGTGTGGATTACGGAACCCGGGTGGAAATTTAAACCCACTGTCATCACGGTGAAAATGTTGTGGAGCATCGCGCTTCGTCATCATTGTAAAATTACAGTGGAACAGGCGCGGGGCGTTCATTGTTAACCCTGCAACAACCCGCATAATCTCCGAATTCATCGCGAGGTCTTGAAAAAGACGATGTCCATACTGGATATGCCCGATATGCGTTTTGCAAGGTTCCTGCCGCCCACGGTGGAGCGGTGGCGGGATGTCGGCTTTATCAAGCGTCAACCAGTGCTGAAGAATCCTCAGCATATCTTCAATTGCAGGCTGCGGGATGACATTCCGTAGCACGAGAAACCCGTGTAAGTCAAAATACCACTTCTCCGCTTCCGTCAAAGTAGAATGGATAGTATACATCCAATTTTTTTCTCCGCTATTTCAATACCTTCGCCAAAAATCGTAGGGGCGAGGTCCCCTCGCCCAGATGAAAACACAGCCTCCTATGCACCAGCACCCACACCCTTACAAGAACGCATAGCACCCAATATCAGACACCGAAACCCAACACCTACGCAATCCTGCGGGAGACCTATCAAAAATACTTCCGCAGAACCCTGAAGGTATTTTTATGGACGCAATGCTCGAACATCACGGAGCAATGGGGTGTATTCAGCACACATCTATCCAACGCAAAGGCAGATAATTGGCGAAGGTATTGCTATTTGTGATATGTTGGAAATACAGATTAGCAGAATTCGGTAAAATTTTCAAGCGTTCGGTGGCATCGAAAATGCTTGACAAAAATCGAGAAACACTTATAATGGAAACAGACTTCGCAATTGGAGCAAACCCCAAGGAGGTTATCCGTGTGTCCTTAAAACAGCTCATTCACAATAAAGAGCCGATTAAAATCGCCGGTGGTGTCCCCTTCGGCTGTACCCGTGACGAGATGGAAGCCGTCCTCAGCCGAGACACCTACGATTTAATCGGTATTGATCATCAGCACGCGGCGGCTGACGAAGATAAACTCGTTGAATACTGCAAAATGGCAGCCGAATTCGGTGTCGGCGTACAACTCCGTATCAAACATACCCGTCACGCGTATTTGATCGGCAACATGTTGGATTTGGGCCCGCTTGCCATTGTCGTCCCGCAAGTCGAAACCGTCGAAACAGTGGATGAAGCGATCAACGCGTTCTACTATCTGCCGACCGGAAAACGGAGTTGGGGTCCCATTAATTCGTACGGCATTAACCGCGGCATGGATCGCCTTGAATACGCCGAATGGTGGAACAATACCGGTATCCTCATCTTACAGATTGAGTCTGTGAATGCCGTGATTAACGTCCGCAAATTCGCAAAACCGGGTGTCGATATGGTAACCTTCGGCGAGAACGACTTGAACTTCAGCATAGAGTCATACCCGAAGTCACCGTTTAAAAACGTTCAGGAGTGCTTTGCGCACGTGCGAACCCAGTTAGCAGACACACACGTCAAAGTAGGACCAGGCCCCGCGCCGACGTTTACATCGTAAAAACCGCTTTTTGTGGCGATAGTTTGAGCCAAGAACATTTTTTCATATATTTGTTGTCCCCTTGTTCCTTAAAGAACATTACGACTAAGGAGTCTCATTTAATGTCAAAACGAATTAGAATCGGACTTATTGGGTGTGGTATGATTGCCGGATCCCATATCAATGGGTATCTGGCGCATCCACAGCACGCCGAAATCGTCGCTGTCTGTGATACAGTGGAGGCGAATGTAAAACGGAGAGCAGCAGACTTCCTGTCAGTTGCAGCGTCGCGGGCGGAGACCGCCAAAACTGCCGCAGAAAAGGCGGAAACCGCGGAAGCATGCGAACGGTTGAAAGCCGACGCTGCGCATGTAACGGAAAATGCCTACACCGGGGTCAAAACGTTCAGCGACTAAAACGAAATGTGAAAAGAATGCGACTTAGACGCTGTTAGTCTTGCATTACCGCCATTTGTTCACGAACCCGCGACAGTGGCAGCAGCGAAATTAGGGAAACATGTTTTCTGTGAAAAACCGATGGCACGCACGGCGACAGAGGCAAGAAATATGCGGGATGCCTGCGACGCTGCAGGTGTTAAACTTGCATATCAGAGCGGCGGTACATGCCTCGATCCGACGAGTTACGCCATCCGAGATTATATCACTTCTGGGAAACTCGGCGATGTCTACTACGGCAGACTTACCAGTTTCCGTGTCCGCGGCAGACCGAATGTAGATATGTTCGGTTTCGGCAGATGGTTCCTTAACTCCGCCTATAGCGGCGGTGGCACTGTCTACGATACAGGTGTCTACGACATCAACCGTTCCATCTATCTGCTCGGTTCGCCACAACCCGCTACTATCAGTGGGATCGCCTATCGGGGGATGCTTCCTGAATACGCGGGTGAAGAGATTAACGACGTTGAGGAGCATATATCTATCCTTGTCCGATTCACTAACGGTATGTCGTTTACGTATGAACACGGTTGGGCAAGCAATTTGGCGGAACACCCGCAAGGCATCTTCATCTTCGGTTCCAAAGGCTCGTTTAGCGGCAATAAACTGTTCATGGAAAAAGGAGAATGGCATACTGACGATCAGGGCAACCGTAGACGTTATCAAGGCAATCTCGTTGAAACGCCATTGGACATGCCGAAACAGTCCTTCCCTGATAAGTTCCGCGATTTCCTCAATGCTTGTAACAGTGCCGCGCAACCCGTCAGCAACGGCGATGTCGGTTTGAAAGTTACAGAGATCATGAGCGGTTCGCTCTTGTCAGCGAAACTCGGCCGCGAAATCAGTGTAGAAGAACTTTATGAGATAGAAGCACTCCGCACCGAACCGACACCGGGTTGGCCGATTCCATAAGTGACATGCACTGGATTTTAGGTTGACAAATGGGCATGTAATCAGGTATCCTTTAAGATGGTGTTGGATGTGCGGAAATAGGCATCATCTTGAAGGAAAATGATACGGAGGATTAAATTTGAAAAGTTTTGCATTTTTTGAACCCACCACCCTCGCGGAAGCGTCTCGCTTGTTCGCAGAAGAGCACGCGCAGCTCCTTGCAGGCGGGACAGACCTCGTTATCGGTATGAAGGCGTACACCGAAACGCCAGAATCCGTGATTAGCCTACAGAAAATTCCGGGATTGACTGGCATTACCACGGATGGCAACAGCATTAACATCGGGGCAATGACAAAAATTCGGGAAGTTGAACGCTCAGCAGACGTTCAGCAACACCACACCGCATTGGCGGAAGGTGCATCGGAAATTGGCTCTATCCAAATCCGAAATCTTGCAACTATTGGTGGTAATATTGCACATGCTTCGCCAGCAGCGGACACAGTCGCAGGGCTGCTTGTCGCCGATGCACACGTTGACATCGCAAGTGCTGAGGGCGAACGGAGCGTCCCGATCAACGAACTTTTCACCGGCCCCGGGCAAACCGTCCTGGCACCGGGTGAGATTATCACACGTTTCCGGCTACCGACCCCTGCGTCTGGATCCCACTATATCAAACACAAGATCCGTGAAGTCATGGATTTGGCGTTCATCGGTGTTGCTGCGGCTGTCAATCTTGACAACGGAACAATAACGGATGCCCGCATCGGACTCGCCGCAGTTGCACCGACACCGATTCGCGCAAGAGAAGCGGAGGATCTCCTAAAAGGGAACGCACCGACACCGGAATTGCTCGAACAGGCTGGCGAAGCAGCCGCCGCCGCAGCCAGTCCAATATCCGATCTGCGATGCTCGGCTGAACATCGTAGAGAGATGGTTGATGTGCTTACGAAACGAACTCTACAAGAGGCGGTTGCAAGGGCATAAGTCCAATCAATTGGAACAGAAGCCTGCAACAACGGCGCAGGCGACTCCCGGGAAGGGAACGTCAAAGTCTTAACCCATGTTGTTTAACCGCAAGGTAAAATTAAAAAAGGAGAAAAATATGGCAAAACATCCAGTGACGCTAACGGTCAACGGTGACGAACACGATCTACTCATTGAACCCCGTAAAACGCTATTGGCTGTCCTTCGCGATACGATCGGCATGACAGGTACTAAAGAGGGATGCAGCACGGGGGACTGCGGTGCATGCACCGTGATCGTTGACGGTAAAGCCGTAACATCATGCATGGTACTCGGTGTCACCGCCTCTGGAAAAGAGATTACCACCATCGAAGGTTTAGCCAGTGACGGTGAACTTCATCCTGTCCAACAAGCGTTTATTAACACAGGCGGCTATCAGTGCGGTTTCTGCACGCCGGGGTTCATCATGGCATCAAAGGCACTCATAGACGAAAATCCGGACAGAACCGAAGAAGAATTCAGACACGCACTCGGCGGAAATATCTGTCGATGTACCGGATATACAAAGATTCTTGAAGCAGTTTTGAAAGCCGCGGAAAAAATCCGCACAACCGCATAAAAAACGAATTCAGGATCGCTCGATTGGGAAATCGAGGCTACAAATATATTATTTTTGGCTTACGCATGCCCTCTTAAAGTCCCCCTGACAAGGGGGATTTAGGGGTTAAATCACTAAAATTCAACTTTTTGGGTGAACGCTATTGCTTTTGGATACAATTGGCGTAGGCCCTATTATTTTCAAAAGGAGAAAACATGGCAAAGACGCATCGTGGAACAGGCATAAGACACCTCTATGTCGATCTAAACGGGAACGTCCACCAAGGCGAATATAACAACGGTCGTGGGACCTGCCCCGTCTGTGAACGTACCGGTGTGAAACTGCTCTATGAACGAGAAGTCGGCGAGAATACCGTAAAAGTCTGTAAAAGATGTAACACGGCTATCGGACGCGGTAAACTCCACCATCTCGTTTCAAGCCGGGTGTGAGCAACGTACTTGGTGACGAGCCTATCTGAAACAAGTCAGAAAGCCGCCTGTAATATAATGGCAGGCGGTCAGAGAGTCTATTAGTTAAAAAGAGGAGCATTAGATGTCAGAATATACTGTTGTCGGTCAAACAGTGGCGCGCGTTGATGCAGTTGAGAAAGTGACAGGGGCTGCCCAATACGGCGCAGATGTCCATCCGCCCGGTATGCTCTACGGCAAAATTGTCCGTAGTAAACACGCGCATGCCAATATACGCAGCATTGACACCAGCGAAGCCGAAAAGTTACCAGGGGTCAGGGCAATTATCACACAAGCGGATGTTCCCAGTGGGCGTAGAGTCTTCGCAACCGATAAAGTGCTTTACTTAGGTGAACCGCTCGCTGCTGTCGCCGCAACCGATCCCGATATCGCTGAAGAAGCCGCTGAACTTATTAAGATTGATTACGAAGTACTACCCGTTGTGCAGGACGTTATGGAAGCCATCAAGTCGTCCGCCCCACGCTTGCACAGCGATGACACAAAAGATGGCCCCAATCGACGAGAAATCAGTGGGCACATCCGAACACTGTCTCGTGATAAAGAGAACGATCACAGCGACGAAATTAGCAAGCTTGAAGCAGCATTAGAAAATTATCCCGACGAAGTTTACTACAACATCTCCGCTGAAAGTCATTCCGAAGCCGGTGATGTTGAAAAAGGGTTCGCAGAATCCGATGTCGTCGTCGAAGATACGTATGTCATTCCGCGTGTCCACCAGACTTACATGGAGCCGCACGTCTCTGTTGCAAGCGCGGACTCATCAGGCAAGATTACTGTCTGGGCATCCACACAGGGCCCGTTCGCTATCCGTTCCGGTATTGCTGGTACGCTCGGCATCCCGTTGACACAAATCAACGTCATTGGCACAACGATGGGTGGCGGTTTCGGTGGACGTTTTGGTGTGATCATCACACACGTCCCCGCTGTGCTACTCTCACAGAAAACCGGGCGTCCGGTTCGCGTTCAGATGACGCGCGAAGAGGAATTCATTGATGGTAGACCGGCACCCGGATGCGTTATCAAACTCAAAACGGGTGCGACGAATGACGGGCACATCCTTGCACGGCAGGCACTCGCCTTCTGGGATTCTGGCTCCGTCTCTGGTGCATCTATCGGAAGCACAATCCGGGTCCGCGGGGTCTATAAGATTCCGAATCTCAAGGTAGACGCTTACGGGGTTCATACGAACAAATCCGGCACAGCTGCTTATAGGGCACCGGGGGCACCACAAGCCATTTTCGCAGGTGAATCTCAACTTGATGAAATCGCGGAGCGCATCGGCATGGATCCGGTCCAATTCCGTCTCATGAATATGCGCGAAGAAGGCGACGCGGTCCCAGCAGGCGGCAGCGAACCCAAAGTCGGCTATAAAGAGACCCTGGAGGCTGTTGCAGATGCTGCTGGATGGTGGGATCGCGAAGCCGATGAAAATCAAGGGTGGGGTGTCGCCGTCGGTGATTGGACAAACGGTTGCGGCCCTGGTGGTGTCTACGTCTCCGTCCATGAAGACGGCAGTGTCCGTATCTTCCACGGGTCGATGGATATTACGGGAACGGATACCGCGATTTCACAGATCATCGCCGAGATCCTGACAGTCCCATACGAGAGCGTCACGATTCGGCGCGGTGATACCGATTCCGCTCCGTACTCTACAGGTTCAGGGGGCAGCGTTGTGACCTTCACAATGGGCAACACCGCCAAATTAGCCGCTGAGGATGCACATCAGCGGATCCTCGAACTCGCCTCTGAACGTCTAAATACGAATGTGGAGAACCTTGAGCTCAAAGCGGGGGCTGTCCATGTCGTCAGTGCGGAGCCGCCGAAGTCTATCTCATTGGGCGAACTCGCTGCGTATAGCCTCTCCACAACGGGGGGTCCGATTGTCGGAAAAGGCTCCTTCGCACGCCAACCCAGCACACCCGCACTCGCTGCGCAAATTGCGAAAGTCGAGGTAGATCCTGAGACCGGTAGAACCAGAGTCCTTAAACTCGTTGCTTCGCAGGATGTCGGCTTCGCTATCAATCCGATGGCGGTTGAGGGGCAGATTGAAGGCGGAACAGTGCAAGGCTATGCCTGGGCAATGATGGAAGAGATGCAGTACAACGAAAACGGCAACGTCAACCCCGGTTTCGTCGATTACCGCGTTCCGACCTCTGCAGATTTACCGACTGTAGAGTCTGTCATTGTTGAAGTGCCTGCCCCGAACGGCCCCTATGGTGCCAAAGGTGTCGGCGAACCCCCTATCACGCCAACATTGGCAACGATGGCAAACGCTGTCAAAGATGCGATCGGTATACGAATTACTGATTTACCGATCAAACCTGAAAAGGTTATCCAAGCGTTGAGAAACAACGGACATAGTGCCTAAGTTCGTCTAACAAATGGGATCGAGGTAACCTCGCCCTTACGGGTAGGCGCGAATATTTAACGCGCCTACCTATCCATAACTCGTGAAAACCTGACGAGGGTTAACAGACGCGTAGCCTGTAATGAAATGGAGGGCGGATTTACGAAAAGGCATGTTGTTTATACAATTTGCTTGATCGAACCGCAAGGAAAATTAAAATAATTAGAAACGAACACGGTGAACGCCTCGATTATACCTTTCACAAAGGCGAGGGCAACAGAATTGTTGTGATTGGACACGGCGTTACCGGTAATAAAGATCGACCTGCCCTTGTCGCTTTGGCAGAAGGGCTCGCGGCTGCGGGTATCTCTGCCCTGCGCTTTTCCTTTTCTGGCAACGGCGAATCGGAAGGCGCGTTTACGGATTCCACTATCACAAAAGAGGTGGCGGACCTCGGTAGCATTATTGACGCGCTTGAGGGATATAACGTCTGCTATGTCGGACATAGCATGGGCGGGGCAGTCGGTGTGCTGCGTGCCGCTACGGATGAACGCATCCAAGCACTTGTCTCACTCGCGGGGATGGTGCATACACAAGCGTTTGCGGAACGCGAATTCAGCGATGCGATACCCGATGAAGGTTTTATGTGGGACGAACCCGACTGTCCACTTTCGCAGGCTTATGTAGATGACATGGCAACGATCGACAGCGTTGCAAAACGTGCCAGTGAATTCGCTGTCCCCTGGCTATTGGTGCACGGCACAGAAGACGACATCGTTCCGATTGAAGATAGTCACGACATCCTTCAGTTTGCAAACGAAGACACAGAACTCCTTGAGCTGCCCGGCGTAGACCACGTCTTCTCTGACGACGGCACCGCGGTCATGGTTGAAAAAGTCGTCGCGTGGATTGATCGAAACTTGTAACCGTGATTCGCAATAGAGGCAGGGGCGTTTAGTTTTACATATTTACTTTATTTTTTGTGAGTTTGATAAATATTGGACTTACGTAGCGTCCATTGTTCATTTATGTCATATACCCCACAAACTAAAAGTTTGTGCTACAATTCACGCTTCTGTGCTGCGAAAATAGAACGTGCAACACATCCGAAATGATTAATCAAACTGGCATTTATGAGGACTTATGCACGCTGCTCTTTTGTAGCATAACCTGTTAGGTTGTGCCACCAAAATGCCTGTGTTTTTCAGGGAACGCTCTCTAATAGAACCTCCTATGGTCAAAATTGCGTCCGTCCTGTTTATGTGAATATTTTTCTTCTGATTGGAGGAACTGTAATAGATTGGATGGAATGGGTTATCGCAGGTGTGTTTATAGCGTTTCGCTTTACACTCGGAAGAATCGTACGAAGAACTACAAAAAACACCGAATAAATGAGTCAAGCACACTTAGCGTATGAAAGCAGAGTCAATTTAGGGAGTTACTACACGCCGCCTGAAATTGTAGGGACAGCGTGGAAGATGATCGCGCCTTATGTCCGTTCACAGACCACTGTCATCGATAGCGCGTGCGGATATGGGGATTTTCTGAAACATTGTGGGCAAGCGATGACCATCGGATGTGATATAGACGAAACTGCAATCGATGTCGCCAAAGAAAGCAGCAATAGGGTTCGGTTCTTTCAAACGAACGCTTTGCACAATGTATCAAGGACAAAATTCGGTATCCCTGAACAGTCCGATTTGATAGTCGTCGGAAACCCGCCTTATAACGATAAAACATCTCTCATTCGTCAAAGCATCAAAAGTGTCGATTTTGAGATTGATGACGACCTCGCGTGTCGGGACTTAGGCATATCGTTCCTCCGATCTTACAACAAACTCAGAGCAGACCTTATTTGTGTTTTGCATCCGCTGTCCTATTTGATTAAGCCGACCAACTTTAGACTTTTAAAGGCGTTCACCGCCAATTACAGATTGATAGAGGGTCTCCTCATCAGCAGTGGCGAATTTCCTGAGTCAGTGAAACACACACCTTTCCCAATTGTCCTTGCACTCTACCAGAGAGACGCGCAAGGGATGGCGTACAGTTTTATCCGTTCTTTTCGTTTCCGTGTAACAGATAAAAACGGTTTTTGCCTTGATGAGTTTGATTATATTACAGGGTATCTTGATAAATACCCGAAGAAAAAGAATCAACCGAGATATGATGATACCTTGTTTTTTTGGACGATGCGAGACATCAACGCACTAAAAAGAAACCGCACTTTTGTTGAAAGTTATAGCGCGAATACAATTGTCCTTGACAGACGAAAATTGGATTATTATGTCTATGTAGATGTATTCAAAAGAAACCTGCACAGACTCCCCTTCTATTTTGGGAATTGTGATGTGCTTATAGATGATGAGCTGTTCAGACAATACAAATCGGCTTTCATCAGTGATACTATTAGCCATCACCCTTTCCTAAAAAAGCATTTTCAGATCAAGCCGTTAGAAAAGCAACGGGTTGAATCTGAATTAGATATGTATTTCAAAGCGTTGTTAGGAGAACATCATGTTTGATAAAGAGAACAAGAAAATTCTTGCAGATATTCCTCTGACAAGACATAGCGGAAAAATAAGAATTAAGTCAAGAAGCATGTTTTATGAGTATGGCGAACCGCACGCTACCAGAAGTAAACCTCTCACCCAAAACAATTATGTTGAGTGGCAAATAGGTTATGATTTAGAATACAAGGAAAGGGATGGTTCCTCCCTGCCTCATATATCGTTCATTGCATACAACGGTAAGAAAAAGGTCTTGTACGAATTG
>RKRO01000322.1 GCA_007571355.1 Candidatus Poribacteria bacterium
CCCCCGCAAGCAGGGCGGAAAAAAGAGGGATATCGCTTCGATGTGATGTGTTTCCATAATGATGGGCTTTACGATAAAACAGAAAATTTGCCACATTCTCCTGCATTATAGGTTTTGCACTCTAAAAAGTCAATTTTTTTTACAACGTGAGTTTGAAAATAAAACTAAAGCGTCCCGTAGGTTGGGTTGAACGGAAATCTCCTAAAAAGCGCACACAGTAGAGCAATTTCAACGGAACAGAGACACCTGAAATCCCTAAAACCGAGTGAAACCCAACGGATTCTGAGACCCAGACGGTTTGGGCTGTTGGGTTTCGCGAAACGTATCTACCGCAACGGTTCATTGAAAATTTGGGTTCCACGGCACAGATACGGCATAACACATAGCACGCCGCTGGCGTGCAAGAAGGGACGATGTCGGTTGCTATAGACATAGCACACCGCTGGCGTGCCGCATTTTTATTTGAGTGCCACGCAGGCGCGAAGTTCAGGAAAAATAGAGAGCCCTTTGAAAACACAACGGTCACGCAATAAGAACTATCCAAACAATAGTTATATTAACGTGAGTTTGATAAATGTTGGACGTATGTAACGTCTACTGTTAATTGAGGTCCCATCCTGCACAAACTCTGAAGTTTGTGCTACAATACACGCTGCTCTGCTGCGAACATAGAACCCGCAACACCTCCGAAATGATTAATCAAACTGGCGTTATATTAGGGTTGTTTAAGTCGCGGATGATAACGTTAGGAAAAATAGGGGAGCGTGAGCACAACAATTTGAGGCGATTGTCCTACTTTCATTTTAGGCGGAAATAAATGTTCTAATTTCTGTGGCATGCTTCTCAAAATCGCGATCGGCGAGAGATTTGAGATTGTCTAACTGCGTAACGGAATCTATCTCCCAACGAGCGATTTCTGGATTGATGCGTAAATAATTGCCTTTTAGCAGCAGTTTCGCTGTGTGTGCAGAGGCTTGGGCTTGCAATGTCATCACGTAGGAGGTCAGTTTCGCGCCACCCCATCCGGTGAGAGCCCCCCAACCGCGTCTGTTGCGATACATGTTTACCGAATGTCCTGTACCGACGGAGAGCATCCGAATCCTTCGCGCTTCTTTTCCAAAAACTGAGAGTGCCTCTGTGGCGGCAATTGTGGAAGGGTTATTTGCCCATAAGCAGCCATCTGCTAACAAGAGGTTGTCAATGGGCTTTGGAGCAAAAAATGTGGGTGCAGCGCAGGAGGCAAGGATAGCGTCTCGCAAACAGACTTCTTTATTTGCAGGGGGCGCACTTTCCGAATCGTGACTTCCATAATTGGACCTAAAAATGTGAACTTCACTTTTGGCGATCTCTGAGCTTGTTATCATCAAGGGCGTTGCTATTTCACCGAGAGGCGTTGCTGGAATATGCTTGGCGATCACCTGGGCGAGTTGTTCACTTGGATATTTGCTGAGGAACAACGGAATGCGATACCACCTTTTTCGGAAAATGTGCGGTGTCTCGGTATCAAAAAGTTCAACGATATCCGCCATCGGGATGTCGGAGACAGCGGCACCGGCGATGATCGCCCCTGTGCTTGTGCCGGCGATGAGGTCGAAACAGGTTTTGATAGGCGTTCCAAAGGCACGTTCAATTTTGGCGAGGAGTTGGGCGGTGTACATGCCGCGGGTGCCGCCGCCATCTAATGCAAGGATGTGGAAGGTGTTGGTGTTTTCCATCAGTTATTTCTCTACGCCTATTCGTCATCCTCATCTTCGGGTGGTTCCCAGTCTGCAGGATCAAGTTCCTGAAGTAGATCCTTAAACACGTGGGAAAACTTTGTAAGCGTAGAGGCTATCCACTCGTGCTGATTTTTCCAATCATCTTCATTTTGCGGATCAGCGTCACTTTTGTAAAGAGCTACTGCGGAACTTTTTTGGCGCGGTAATTCATCCCATTTGAGTTTTTCATCGAATTGAGTTTCAATATTTGTTTGTTGTGCTTTCAATAAGTGAAAGTAGGCCTTAGCATTTTCGTCCTTCAGGTAGAGGCGAACACCGATCCGTTTGGGTTGTTGACTCAATCTTGCTTGTAAACCGTATTCATTTGGGCTACCAAGACCAAATTCTACAGAATTTTTAGGACCTGGCTTGTGTATGGTCTGAGGCTGGTTTTCTTCACTAAAAAAGGTCTCACTTCAATTTCCCTGAGTCACTATCATCATTAGATATCTCCAAGCTGTCTTTTGAGTAGACATCACTCTTATTTTCTCCAACACTAGGCAACGTAACTTCAAGAGACTTGCGTAAGGGAATACTAGATTTCAACCAACTGCTCCCAGCAGCTTCTAAATCTTGGTTACCTCTGACTATCTGATCTGTTTTACCTGTGAAAACAATTTTACACTTCACAAAAACTCCAACATCAGCTTACCTACTGCTCCTCCAGCACCAGTCTGAGACACATAGGATACACCAGAAGAAGAAAGACTCTGTGTTAATAATTAAAGCAGAAGTGTGCTGACAGCATTATTTAGCATCATTAGAATGGAATCAGTGCGTTGTATTTAGCAGAGACTTCAAGGATTGGGACAATAAAGTGATAACATCGTAAAAAATGCATCTGTGCTCTCCAAAGAAACTGTGGGGGGTAATAGATAGGACTTTAGACAGCTGTTACAAACCGATGCTAGCATGACACTTACATGCTCTATGATGCTAGCAACAGACAAAGATTGTCATTTTTCAGTGTACAGGGTATTGGTAGCTATTAATGTTCAGATACATCAAGAGATGTCCCACAATCTGTAAATCTCTGGCAAGCCAGTATATTTCTATCCAGCTATGCTTTGGCCAAACCCTTGACCCTAGGCGTACCTCCTGGAGAAATTTCTCAAATTCAGCATCGGAGTCGCTCATCTTCAATTAGTTTATTGGGAACTAAGCTAGCTGGAGGTGTCAGACACCCCAGCAGCATAGTCTCACGTGCCGACCCTTTTCCTACCTTGCGAGTCGGAAAAGGGTCGGCGCGCGCGACTGCTTCGATAGGATCAGATCTTGGCAACGACCTTTACCTATTCAAGCTAGACCTACTAATGGAGGAAGACCGCGATTCAAGGGGCAGGGGAGGGGAAGCGGAAACACCAGAAAGCCTGAAAACACCAGAAAGCTTGGAAGCTTCAGATGGCCTGGTTCCGTCGGATTCCGGCTGTCAAGAAGGTAAAGAAAAGCCAGAAGGTCAAAATGTCTCAGATGAGAAAGTTTCAGAAGGACAGGAAGAACTACCTGGCAACCAAAGTATACAGTATGGTGGAGGTAAATGTGGTGAAGGCGAAGATTCAGCAGTAGCTAATGAAAGCTCAGAGGAGGAATCTAGAAAGGCCAATTCATGTGCAGTGAGTAGTGGATCAGAAACTGCTGCTGTTAGTGGTGCTGAGAGCCCAGAACTCACAATGTCAGTTAAGGATGTAAGAAAAGCAAGGCTGGAGAGACTGAGAGAGCTACACCTAAGAAGGGTGAGTGCGTTCATTGTGAAGGTGTGAGGGAAAATGTAGCTTGCTCACACCTCTCGTCCGTGAGTGGTTTATATTCTCTCTATGCATTCCTAGGTCACCATTCCTAACTCTCCACTGTATGTAGGCTCTCCAGTACATGTA
>RKRO01000390.1 GCA_007571355.1 Candidatus Poribacteria bacterium
CACGGTCAAACCTGTCGGTCGTCCGTCAAACGTGAGCTGTATCGGGGTCATTATATCAATTGTACTCCCATTTCGGGGAGAGACTTTCAAAAGCGTGACACGTTTTTCCTCGTCTCCGCCTATGATATCCTCTACACTGCAACTTACAAGAACAAAGCAGGCGAAGACAGTGATGAAAAACACCAAAAAAATCGGGTACCCAGAAAGTTTCATGCAATTCTCCATTTTAGATTAGATTTTTTTATTTTTTGTATCGTGGTGCCCCGTGACTTTTCCGTTGTTGCCGACTTTCGCAAATCCTAAGGCAACGTTATCCGCTCTGCGCTGTCTTCAGACTTAGGGTCATCGATTTTCCCAGAGTTTGAGGGCCCAGGCTCCGTAGAACTAAATGCCCCTATATGTTAGCGTACATCCTATTGCATTGCAAGCCATCTTGTGCTAAACTGTAGGCACTTAATTCTCCCGTAGGAGAGCACCCCGATTCCCGACACATTCTTGTAGGAGCAAGTTTCCGTTTGCGATATTTCGCTCCAGATGATTAGAAGCCTAAAATTAAATGATCCAAGTGATCAACTGAGATATTATGGGAAAGCGACTTCCAAAATGCAGCAATGTGAATGGCACTGCCCTCATCAGAACCGATCCTTTGCTGAAACCATACACCACACAACTACGTGAACGATTTGCGCACTACCGACATTTTAAAACAGAGATTGAGAAAACAGGTGGTGTGTTAGGCGAGATAAGCCAAGGACACCGATATTTCGGTTTCAACCCTGGACAGCACGAAGGGAAAACCGGTGTCTGGTACCGCGAATGGGCACCCGGAGCGGAGGCACTCGCGCTCATCGGCGATTTTAACGACTGGTCGCGCGATGCGAACCCGATGTCCGTTGATGATTGGGGCGTGTGGCACATCTTTTTGCCAAACAACGAATATGCGGATAGATTCACACACGGCAGCCGCGTCAAGGTGCATGTCGTCTCAAACCTTGGTGGACTTGATCGGATCCCGGCGTATATCCAACGCGTTGTTCAGGAAAGCAATGTTGATTTCACAGGTCAGTATTGGGCACCACAACATCCCTATCAGTGGCAGCACCGTGCACCCGATTTTGACATCGACGCTGAGGGATTGCGGATTTACGAGGCGCATATCGGTATGGCGCAAGAAACTGAAAAGGTTGGAACGTTCGCGGAGTTTACGCAGAACATCTTGCCTCGAATAGCGGATTTAGGCTATAACGCCCTCCAATTGATGGCGGTGATGGAGCATCCGTATTACGCGAGTTTCGGGTATCACGTGAGCAACTTCTTCGCCGTCTCAAGCCGATTCGGGACACCAGAGGCACTCAAAGCACTTATTGATACAGCACACAGTATGGGTTTGCTGGTTATCATGGATCTGGTGCATAGCCACGCTGTCAAAAACCTCAATGAAGGATTGAACCGTTTTGATGGCACTGGACATCAATATTTCCACGCTGGTGCCAAAGGCAACCATGTCGAATGGGATTCACGCTGTTTCGATTATCGTAAATACGAAGTGCAACGTTTTCTGCTGAGCAACATCCGCTATTGGTTGGAGACGTATCGATTTGATGGATTCAGGTTTGATGGCATCACAAGCATGCTCTATAGCGACCACGGGATAGGTCGAGAGTTTACTGGCTATACGGAGTACTTTGACACCGATGTTGAACGGGATGCCATTGCCTACCTGATGTTGGCGAATGAGGTCGCCCACGCTGTCAATCCTACCGCGATTTCAATTGCTGAAGACATGAGTGGTATGCCCGGTCTTGCACGTCCGATAGCAGAAGGCGGCCTCGGTTTCGATTATCGGCTTGCAATGGGTATCCCGGATTATTGGATTCGGTTGTTGAAGGAGAAGCGGGACGAAGCGTGGCATATCGGCGAGATTTACGGTATGTTACGCAACCGTCGGGCAGGTGAAAAACATATCGCTTACGTCGAAAGCCACGACCAATCAATTGTCGGCGATAAGACGCTTGCTATGCAACTCATGGACGCTGAGCTCTACACGCACATGAGTATTTCCACAACGAGTCATCTCATTTCCCGCGGTATAGCGCTCCACAAACTCATCCGACTCCTGACGTTTAGTTTAGGGGGTGAAGGGTATCTCAATTTTATGGGGAATGAGTTCGGGCACCCTGAATGGGTAGACTTTCCGCGCGCGGAGAATAATAATTCTTACTGGTATGCGCGGCGGCAGTGGTCTCTCGTTGAAGATGATACGCTCCGCTACAAAAACCTCAACGCTTTTGATCGAGCGATGCAGCACCTCGATGCAACCTATCGTCTACTTGCTGATGAAAATATCCAGTTATTATTCATTCATGAGGCAGCGAAGCAGATCGTCTACGCGCGCGGTGGACTCGTCTTCGCCTTCAACCTTCATCCGAGTGCCTCGGTCACGGATTGGCGGATCCCGGTGCCTGACAGTGCAGATTACCGACTTATCCTCAACACCGATGATATGGCGTATGGAGGTCACGGTGCTGTCGAGGGTGTCCATTACCCCTGGCAAGATGTTGCAATAGAGGGGCAGTCACAGTCGATTCAACTTTACGTCCCTGCTCGGAGTGCACAGGTGTTGGCGGCTAAAACGAATGTGTAGATTCCGATTGATCAAACTGCCTACATATCGGCATGAAAATAAAATTTGCACAAAAACTTGACACTGGTTATTTTTTCTGTTAAACTTTAAATGGTATTAACACAATACCTTGCCCGAATACGTGCCGTATGGACGGTGTTTTCCCACTTGGGAAACTAGGGACAGCCAACCATGATCTCTGCTGCTATGGTATGTCTATGTTGGGTTGCTGGAGCCAGACACTCCAGTTTTTTTGTCTCTGGCTGCCAGCAACACCGTTGATCTTTCCAAAACTTCGTAAAATCCAGATGAGCTTGTTATCACGTCGTATTGTTTTCCAATGAATACGCACGATTTCCACCAGGCCCACCACCGATTGCCCAAGTCCCACGGAACAGCGATTGCCGTTTTGGGGGCATCGTCTCAATAATTTCGTGGCTCAAGTTCAACCGATGCCACTGTGCCCAGATAGAGTTATAGCAATTGAAGACGGCACACCGTGGATTCGATGGGTTCGTCCAATCATTGGCCGCATGGATGAGGCTTTCAGTGAAGATGACGACGGAACCCGGGGGGCAGCTATAGTCGTCCATCATCTCATGCATGCTCTTCTCCCACGGGGATTCGCTGATGTTCGGACGATACTTGTCAGGACCGCCGTAGTTAAAATGCGCCTTATGTGAACCGCTGAGAAAAGAGGTAGCCCCTTGGCCTGCCTTCACCGCCTCAAGTTCCCAGACAACACGCGTCAATCCAGCAAATATCTTTCCGCCAGCAACCTGATACCGCATCGCATTCGCTTGTTGGGGTGGACGCACAACGTGCGGCAGCCCGTTATCACCCCGTTCTGACACACCCCAACCCGGGGGTCTCACAGTCGTAAAGGACCCTTCGCAGCGAAATCCGTAGCAATCATCGTGTACAAACGGATCTTCAGACAGAATTTCATTGAGAACACCGACAATTGCAGGATGGTCAAGAAGGTTCTGAAGTGCGCCTTGATAGCTTTGTCTCGCGCCCGCATACACTTCCGCTTTCATCTCTTCGATTTCTGGAGCCGATAATATTGATGGCAATAAAATCCAACCCCGTAAGTCGAAGAAAAACTTCTGTTCGGGTGTCATCGGTACGGGTTCCTCATTAAACATTTCTTTTCGCATTGATATCTCCTCGTAACGTGAATAGTCTTGGAATTATGTGGTGTTATTCTCCAGCGAATACGCACGATTCCCACCGGGACCACCACCGATCGCCCAAGTCCCACGGAATAAAGATTGGCGTTTTGGCGGCATCTTTTCTATGATCTCATGGCTGAGATTCAACCGAAACCATTGCGCCCATATCGAGTTGTAACAATTAAACACAGCACAACGCGGATTGTCAGGGTTCGTCCAGTTGTTGGTAGCATGGATAACGCTTTCAGTGAAAATAAGGACCGACCCAGGCGGACAACTATAGTCGTCCATCATATCCTTTATCTTATTCTCCCAAGGGGATTCACTAATATCCGGGCGGTATGGGTCGGGGCCACCATAGTCAAAATGCGCCTTATGTGACCCACTCAGAAAAGTAGTACCCCCCTGCCCAGCCTTCACCTCTTCAAGTTCCCAAATCACACGTGTGAGTCCAGCGAATATCTTTCCACCGGCAACCTGATACCGCATCGCATTCGCTTTTTGTGGCGGCCGTACGACATGCGGCACTCCAGTACCACTATGAACAGAAGTGCTCCAGCCAGGTTTCCTGACCGTCGTAACCGAATTCTCACATCGAAAACCGTAGCAATCCTCAAAGATAAATCGTTCATCAGCAAGGATTTCGTTTAGAATACCGACAAGAGCAGGATGATCAAGTAAATTCTGGAGTGCGCCCTGATAACTGTGTCTGGCACCTGCATAGACTTCCGCTTTCATCTCTTCTATTTCCGACGCTGATAATACCGATGGTAATAAAATCCAACCCCGTAAGTCGAAGAAAAACTTCTGTTCAGGTGTCATCAATTTCTCTCCTGGAGACAGGGGCATTGGATCATTAGAATTACGTGCTGCTTTCATAATAGTCAAATCCTTTTATAGACAAACTGTCCAAATATTACAATGCCTGTTTTAATCCAGGCAAGAAATAATCTTTAACGACAACCTCCCAGCTCATCTGAGAAGCGATGTCGTAGCCTTCCTGAAGCATATCTTCAACGTCGCGAGGTTTACGGGGTAAGCGTCCTAAAAGTTTCGCAGCGATGGCTCGGCTATTTTCCATCTCAATCGCATTCCGTTCCGCTAAACCGATATGAAGCACATCGTCAAATGACTTCGGTGGAATCTGCAGCTGCGTATAATCGGCGATGACGACATTCGGGACTTCGCGATTATCAGTAGCACGCCGGATAAAACCGCAACATCCGCATACATTGCTAACAACACAAATCGCCCCAAAACTCAACGGCTCCACCTGAGCGATCCCAAAGGGTTCATAAATAGACTGCCCAAATTCCGCATCGCTCCCCTTGCGGATGTCCATGAACGCCATCTCTACCGGCATCCGTTTCCCACAAGCCTCTTGACTCCACCCAAACTGATTGACGAAGACCACTTTAATCGCCTTAGATTGTAGGTTGAAAGCAGAGACTCCGTTGTTCAGTTCGATTTCTGCACCGACGAGATCCGGATAACCGATTTTGTGATGCACGGGCCAACCGTACGCTTCCTCCATCTCGTGAACGCTTTCGTTCGGTCTGCCTGTCGCGATTTCAGTGGAGAGGATGAACAACACAGCGGTCTTGTCATTAGAAGCGAGCAGACCATCAAGATGCATGAGTACCTGTAAATCGCGCCACAACCCTTTGCTTTTAACCAATCGCGTCACGTGTGTAAAAACGTAATCGGGACGATAGTCTAACAGCGTTTTCGCATATTTTTGGAGCAGTGCCTTTGATGTCAATTTTTCCTGCAGACTCACCTCAAATGCCGGGATGCCGTTGTAAACAAGGTTAATCGGAAAGGTTTCAAACGGCTTTGCCAAGAATTGGAGTTCATCTACGACGAGATCGCCAACGGCGAAAATGGTATCACACAGATGCGCCTTATCAATCAGCGCGTGCTTAAAATACCAGAACGGATCGCTGAAAATCTCTCGAATGGATTGCCCCTGTGCTTTCGCGAGTTCTAAAACGTTGTAGAAACGGACATCGTGTCCGGGGTGTCCTTCGACAATCGGACGTATCGTTGCGACTTCGTGTGCGTAAAAGACGGTCCGCATGTTTCGCGCGTTCTCGTCATGCTTGCGTTCTATCAGTGTTTTGAGAGCAAGTGGCATCCCCATGAATTCGTGTGAGATAATGAACACTGGGGCGGTTGTTTCTGCACCGATAATTGCCTGCAACGCGGCATACGCCGGTTCGGCGAGACGGACATACTCCTCAAACTCCCATTCGCTCTCATAACGACTGGATTCAATATGGAAGTGTTCATAAAGCTGCCATTTGAACTGCCGCGTCATTTCTTCGTTGCTGTTTGACACATTTACCAAGAGGACATCTGTGAGAGTTGTAACGTGCTGATGTCTGTTTTCAAATTTTCGTTGTCCGTGTACGATTTCCACGTGATAGTTCTGCTCAATTTCGGTGAGAACCTCTGCCTGGGGTGTGTCTGTTATCCCTTCACTTGATCGGTAAAGGATGGTGTCTAAACTACTCAAGTCGGCACCGGGGAAAAGTGGACCAACGAGAAAGGTGCGTTCAATCGCTGCATTGTAGCTGCGGGTTGTCAATAACCCTTCTAAAACTGCGCCGATGCCCCCTATCTTTTGGAGTGCTTCGTGTGTGACGTGAACAACAGTACTCAAATTTTTTACCTCGTCAAGTGTCTTTTCTATAGGCTTAGAAGATGTAAATTATATAGACGGTTTTGGAATAGTGCATCTGTTGCGAAAGATTATAACACAATGCCGAAATAGAAGTCAAATTTAGTGCTATGGACAAATGGCTCTGATCTTTGAATAGGATAAGCGCGATATAAGAATCACATTTGTTGCCTAAGCGATCCCTCAAATTATCCTTGACGATCTAAAG
Organism: Candidatus Poribacteria bacterium; assembly: GCA_007571355.1. Taxonomy (GTDB): domain Bacteria; phylum Poribacteria; class WGA-4E; order WGA-4E; family WGA-3G; genus WGA-3G. Next base: position 6,690 of record RKRO01000390.1, read on the forward strand.
CCATTTTGACATGCCCGAAGTGCCACAGTGGCAAGGGGTATGCCAAAATGGAGATCTCTTTCCTACTTATATCCCCGCGAATCCAACTATACAAATATGGCTTCAACCGGTTTTTTACCCCGGTCTTTGCAATAAGTAGACGACACCTGCGGTAACCCTCAGCACGCCTTCCACAAACGCTCTAATCTTAGGTCCCTAACCAATAAGAGAACATTTGGCACGCAATTTGCTTATATGAAAGCAGAAGCGAACATGCTTCTGTTGCTTCAGAAAAGATTGGCACGGAATTTGCTACGTATAGAATAGAATGGCAACATCTTGAAAACGCTTCAGAAAAGATTGGCATAGCACTTGCTGCTAATACGCAGATAAACAAAATTCAAAAGGAGGAAAAAATGAATTACCTAACGACACGCAGACCAATGAGAAATCTATTTAGCCTTTACAACGAGATGGGCCGGATTTTCGGAGACCTTTTTGACTCCGACGAAAACGACACGGATATGGAGAAGACCGCTTGGGTACCAACGGTCGATATTTCCGAAACGAAAAATGAATTTGAAATTCGCGCAGAGCTTCCCGGCGTTTCAGAAAACGATGTCAACATCTCTGTAACTGACAATCGTCTGACTATCAAAGGGGAGAAACGGCAAGAGAAAGTGATTGACGAGAAAAACTATCACCGTGTTGAAAGACGGTATGGCAGCTTCCAGCGGAGTTTCACCCTGCCGAGGCACGTTGAGACTGATGCGATCAAGGCAAAATTCACAGATGGTGTCTTGACACTCGGAATTCCGAAGGCGGAAGTTGCAAAACCGACTGAAATCCCGATCACGACAAACGCGTAACCCAACAACTTGGCATGCCCTGTCTGCTAATTGCGCACAGGGCTGCCTACAAAATAAGTTTGAAAACCTTCGTATAGAAGTCACAACGGACTGACATAACAACACTAAAACAAAGGGAGAAAACAATGAATTACTTACCGACACGCAGACCGATGAGAACTCTGTTTGGACTCCACAACGAAATGGGACGAGTCTTTGGAGACCTTTTGGGTTCAACTGAAAGTGGAGCAGATGTGGAAGATACCCCTTGGGTGCCCATGGCAGATATTTGTGAAACGGAAAACGGGTTTGAAATTTATGCTGAACTCCCGGGGGTTTCAGAAAGTGATGTCAACATTTCTGTAACCGATAACCTTCTGACTATTAAAGGCGAGAAACAGCGAGAAGCAGAAACGGCGGGTAAAAACTATCACCGTGTTGAAAGACGGTATGGCAGCTTCCAGCGGAGTTTCACCCTACCGAGACATGTTGAGACCAGTGGGATCAAAGCGAAGTTCGCGGAGGGCGTTCTAACACTTGAAATTCCGAAAGCGGAAGTCGCAAAACCGACCGAGATCCCGATCACAGTTGACTCTTAACCTAACGACTCGGATATGCCCCGTCCACTGCTGGATAATAGATACACGGGGCATACCATCCATAACACAACGATACTTACACACCAAAGGAGAAAAAAAATGACCTATTTGACCTTACGCAGACCGACAAGAAATCCATTTAAGTTTTACAACCCCTTCTTTGCACCGCTGCGGGCAAAAACCGATGCAAGTGCGTATAGTTGGGCACCCTCGGTTGATATTTCCGAGACAGACGACAAATTTGAAGTCCGCGCTGAACTCCCCGGGGTTGCTAAGGATGATCTCTCTGTCTCCATCAAAGATAATTTCCTGACGCTCAGCGGCGAAAAACGGCTGGGAAACACGGATGACACGCATAACTACCGCCGAGTTGAACGCCGGTATGGAAGTTTCCAACGGAGGTTTACACTCCCATCGGATGTGACAGCAGACAACATCAAGGCAGATTATACCGACGGTGTGTTGACGCTCTCCATTCCCAAACCGGAAGCCGCGAAACCGACCGAAATCCCGATTACAACCACCGCTTAGGGTAGCCTCTTAAACCGAAACAAAACGGCTGGCACGTCCACGCGCCAGCCGTTTTGTTTTGACTTACCAAACCTCCTATATCGTAAAATCTAAAAATAAATGCACACTTTTAGGAAGACAACCCCCCTAACCTCCCTTATCAGGGGGGAATCAGAGGTGCCTCGTTTCGATAGGATGTGCTTCAATAATTATTGGTTTTACTATAATCCCAGTTTTTACAAAATATTTACACATCTTTGTGATTTGATTTGCAAATTGACAATTTGTGGTAAACATGCTATATTAATTCCTAAATTGTTAGAGCAATACTGTTTCGCAAGCGATATCAAAGGGAGGGATTCTCATGGGTAAAGAGATCCGTACCGATGTTAAAGGCATTGACCGCTTCATCTTTGAAATAGGGGCAGATAGAGAGCAACTCCATCTTCACATCTCGGAAGTCGGTCCGGGGCAACGCGCTCACCCGCCGCATACACACGACGGGCAGGAAATTTTTTATGTGTTTTCTAGAGTAGCGGAAGTTTTGTTTGGTGAAGAAACGCACCGTGTCAGCGACAACGAAGCTGTTCATGTCGATTGTCAAGTGCTGCACGGCATACGCAATGTCGGTGAGACACCGCTCCGTTATGCCGTGATTATAGCGAAGTAATTGATTCCTTGAAGGCCGGGTTTCGCATACGAAAAGTTCAACGTGTGCTTTTATTCCAATGAATCATTTGATAATTGCCCCATATATAGGTGATAGATGCCGTAAATGCCTGCTGCGATCAGGACGATCCCGATGCCCGCCAATCCCCGCCGTACCCAAATCGGTTGTAAAAAGATTGGCAAACCGATTGTGAACCACCGCGGCTGTAGTAAATTCGACATGGCGATGCTGAAGTAGAGGATACCGTAAGCGATGAGACCGATATCGCTCGCGAATTCCTGCTTCAGCGGCGTGACCGGCAGCTTGAAGGGATTCAGCAGATAATCACCAGAGAGAATTAAGATAATCCCGACAGTTAGAAAGCAGAACAGGATGAGACTCGAATATCCTGAATGCCGCAGCATGACCAATAAGGCAATACTAATACATCCCAATAGGAGACTCATCGCGCCTTGCATAATTTGATAACTTCTATTTTGTGAAATCATTCTTTTACTTTCTTACCCAAACCGGATGCGCGGAGCAACGAGGGAATAACTGACATCTTAACCGTTCTGTTAGTCTCATGATTTTCTTGAGACAGAAAACGGTGTGCTAAAACGGATATACAATTGTTAAGGCTACTAAGGGGCCGAATTCAAAAGCGTCGCTCTCCTCATACATCCCCTCGAGTAAAGCGGCACTGTCGTCATAAAGTGTCTCTTGTTGTAATGGGAACATTACAGCTAAAGACAATGGAAGATCATAAGGCGTTACAACGGATGCCCCAAACGATGCCATGCTGAACCGGAGTCCGGTATTGATATCGCGTTCACCTGCCCAATACGCGTAAGATTGATAAAAACCGAGGTATCCGGTTTGGAATGAAAGCCAATCGTTGACCCGATAGCTTATACCAGTTGTGTACGTAATCTCTCTGGAGCCGCGATAGGTTTTGCTATTTTCATAGAACGGTAATTTACCGCGGACACTGGCACTGCCTCGTAGGCCTTTATAGAGCGGCAGACTGTAATACAGATCGGCGATCGGATTGAACGTACCGGTACCGAACTGGATATGAAGATGCTCAAGTCCAGCATCGCCGAGCTTCCAAGGATCCTCTTCGGTTTTACCCAACGGCAGCGTCGTTCCGACGCGCCCCATCAAAAAATCGTTCTCTCTAAGCAGGCCTTGCGTGTGATAACCTAAGAATAGATCCGCATCCGTGAATCCGATATACGTTTCATTCCGATGGTGATTGTCACGATTACGTATAATTGCTTCCCACTCCGTAGGCGTGACCGGATAAATCTCTTCAAGTGTCGCCTCTTGGGTTTTGGTTTCATAGGGTATATTGGCTTCCAGCACCCATTGGGAAGCCAATTGATACTTCAATCCGACATCAATCCGAAAAACGTTCAACTTAACGTGGTGTCGGTGCAGTGGAACCTCTATCACTTTTCCATCGGCGGAAATCCCTTTTGTTTCTAAGTGTCCGCCTTGTGCGTCAAACCACCGCATCATACTGAAAGTACCCTGAAATCGACTCGTTTCTCCTGAAGTCAAACTGACTTCACCGATCCCGCCACGTGGAATCGCGGGATTGCTTCAAGCCCCTCAGCTCTCTTGGGCGAAACCGAGCGGTAGAAAAATGAATTGAAGACAAAGCAGGAGAGAAAATAGCCGAACTCTCATAGTGGGTTACCATCCGTTTCTAAGTTGAGCCATTCCATTTCAGCGTCGGAGAGTTGGAGTGTTCGTGCGCCGAGGGAAGAATTCATCTCGGCTAAGGTTACAGGTCCAATAACCGGCAGAACAGGAAATGGAATGTTCAAACAGTATGCGAGGGAGACTTGAATCGCGGAGTATCCGTATTTCTCGCCTAATTTCTCCGCGCGTGCCAGTCTTTCAAAGTTTTCAGCATTGTAATAGACGCGCACCATATCTCTGTTTTCACGATTTTCAGGCGTAAAGGTGCCGCTAAAGAAGCCGCGTGCCTGAGATGACCAGGGCATCAAAGGGAACTGGTGCTCTTTATGCCATGTGCGTGCAGCATCGTCGACGCAAACGCAGCCACCCCACATCGGTTCCATCGGTACGGCGAGACTAATATTGTTACTGCAGGAGACAAATCCTGCGAGTCCGTTTTCCTGTGCATAGGTATTAGCCGCAACAATGCGCTGCGGTTCCCAGTTAGAAGCGGCGATGGCTCTGATACGTCCCGCACCGATTTCCGTGTTTAAATAGTCAATAATGGTGCTAACCGGAATTATGGGATCATCACGATGGAGCATGTAGAGGTCAATATAGTCGGTCCGGAGTCGGGCAATGCTTTCATCAAGATCGGCTTTTAGTTCTTCAGGAGAGAGACGCGGACGTGGTACCCTCCCTTGCGGATGTCCACCTTTATCAATAAGGAATACCTCATCCCGATTTCCACGTTGTCGCATCCAGAGTCCGATCAACATCTCGCTATCGCCCCCGCCGTAACCGTGTGCAGTGTCGAGGGCGTTCCCACCTGCTTCAAAAAATGCGTCGAGCATCTCAGTGCTATAATCGAATTTTACAGGCGAAAATATCATAGTGCCTAAAATTAGCTGCGAAATATCTTTACTGACTCCGGGAATCTTCATATACTTCATTTCCAAAAAATATCCTTTTCTCTAACGGGCAGATAGATGGCTCTGTTTAGCGTATATAGGCCTGCTACAGAATACAAAGAAATTATAGCAGCTTCCGGCTTTAAAATCCATAGGAAAATATTTGAGAACGAGAGGCGTTAACTCCCGTATTGGAGAAAAAACCATTAAGCTCTTCCAAGAAATTCGCAATGCCTTTGGCGAAAAGTAACCCAAGTTTTCTTACAATCAGATCTGAAATTACATCAACGTGGGCAAATTTTCCACAATCTCCAGCGTCCTTAGACTCACAGTGATAACGCGCCCAATTAGATCCACAATATACCGCGGCTGATCAGCGCGGTTCGGATCATTAACGATACCGCTCCGTTTGTCTGTCTTGACACGATACTGATCCACCACCCACTCCAACGCAGAACGCGTGCCAAGCCGGTAGTTA
>RKRO01000400.1 GCA_007571355.1 Candidatus Poribacteria bacterium
ATAGCAGTAGACTTCACATGGAAGTGCTGCTAACCCTGAAGAAACCACTTGGGTATTCTATCAAAAGAAACCCAATCCTTCAGGTTTGGGAGCGGTCATGAAGGTATTTTGATCGTTAGAGCCGCGGATCTTCTTGCCCGGTTCCAATGATAATTCTCTATAGACAAGAAAAAATCGCCTGCACCAATAACGGAATCATCAACTCATGATGTCCCGTAAACGTATACCCCTTACCCCCCATTTCTGTCGGACGCTTGACGACATTCGCTACTGGACGATATTGTTGGTTCATATCGAAATTCGCAGCGGTAAAACTTGATACTGTATGCCCCAAGTTCCGTGCGATCGTCAACGCTTTCAAGAAAACCTCTGGCAGAATCACTGCCGACCCGAAATTTAGCACGACACCTCCGGCCTCCAAGTCTTTCACTAACGCTGTCAACAATCGGAAATCGGTGAAACTCGCTGCACCGATAGCGGCACCGTTTGCACTCGGATGCTGATGGATAATATCCGTACCGATGGCGACATGCACCGTGATCGGGACATTGTTCTGAACACCCGCAGCAAGGAGACTATACCTATTATAAGGGGGATCCATTTCTATCAGTTGCCTGCCCAACGCCTCCCCCATCCCGATGCCTGTATCCGCAGCGTTCTGGATCGCTGTGTTCATCAAGTGTCCAGTCTCCTCCCACATCCCGAATTGACCGTTCTGAAGATAGGCGGAGACATCCTCGGAGGTCTCGCCAATGAGTGCAATCTCAAAATCGTGAATACTGCTTGCACCGTTGAAGGCGAAGCCGGTAATCACGCCCCGTTTCGCCAACGCTATTAAAAGCGGACTCAGCCCACACTTGATAACGTGCCCGCCTATCATCACAATGACAGGTTTCTTTTTCTGATGTGCAGCAACGATGTCGGCAACAAGTACGGGAAAATCCGATCCCTTGAGAATTTTCGGGAGACTGGCTAAGAACGGTGACAGATCGGTCTCTGGCTCCGGTAGCGTTGCAAAATCGTGAACGGAGATTTTGTTGATACGATCATGAAGTGGATAAGTGGTCACAGCGGACATATCCACCGGTTTCCAACGTTTTTTCATGTTTTTTAATTTACCTTGCGGAGAAGTTGCGTTCGTTTGATGTGTGAGTCCTACTTGTAAAATTCGCATTCCACTTCGTTTCATGCTACGTTTTTGGTGCGCCATCCCTGTTGTAAGAAAATTATACCGACCATAAACCAGAACAGCAGCACCGTGCGCTGGTGTAAAATATTATCTGCAAGTCCATAAATAAGTGCGGAAATTAGGAAGCCGCTTGCACCGATGAAAGTACCGTTGCCCCAAAAACCGGTGGCACGTCTTATGCTGTAAACCTGCTGGCATAAGATTACCACAATCCAGAGAAACAGCAGGAGCGACGGGATGCCGTGTTCAACTGCGATATGTAGATAAATATTATGTGCGTGATACGGAACGTTGTATTGTTCAGGGGGGCCCCTGTGCTGATATTCATAACGAAACCGTCCCAACCCGATACCTGTTAAGGGATACGCTTTAATGAGTTCCAACGAGGTTTGCCACCACTGCGGACGTTCCCCCATAAATCCGGTAGGTTGTTTTATCACCGTTTGGAAACGTGCCGTGATATGCTGCGGCATCAGAAATAACGACGTACTTAGTATCACGATGCTGACAGCGGCTCCTAACAGCATTCGTTTCCGTAATCTGCCCGAAGATTCAGGTTTCTGTAGGGGTTGGGTAACCCAATCCCTAACGACGAGGTAGACACCGAGCCAAACAACAGCGAGGGTAACACTCACCCAAGCGGCGCGTGTAAGCGTCAGCACAAGGTTCGCACCCATCAGTATTACAACCGCACCAAGGACTAAAGTTATCCGTATCCGGTTCTGTTTCTGTCGCCAACCTGCCACAAAGTAGCCCATCACAAACGGCAGACCGAGTGCAAGATACGCGCCGAGATCGTTCGGCATTTTAAAGGTCCCGGTGAGGCGTTGCTCAATCATGTAGACCCGCAGGTGCGTTTCATCCTTGCGAACAACGTAGCGTCTCTGGCGCGCGGGATCATCAATTCGCCATTCGTCCGGAAACCGTTTGGAAGGCGCAATTGTGGCAGTTTCGGAGAGCGGTACACTGCATTCCTGTAACGCCGCACGCAATTTATCTGATATTTCTAAATTTCGGGTTTCTTGCGCATTGAGTTCTCCCTGAAATTGTAATCCGATCCGCCCCATAAAGTCAATCGCTAAACGGGTATCATTGGCGTAATACCAGAGTCCGAGTGCGGAAGATATGCCCGCTGCGGCGATAAAGGCGATCAGGATATGCTGCCATCGGGATCCGAAACGGCTATGAATAACGGCATAAAAGAGCAGGATCGCACGGAGCAGCTTCCAAAAATAGCCGAGGCTACTGCTTGCAGGATGCGGTGCAAAGAGACAAGCGATTAATGATAATCCCAAAAACAGAGCGATAGGGAGATCAAGCGGTGTGCGTTGCCAACCGAGTTTTCGTTCGGAAATGATCCGACCTACCCATCCGAGTAGCACAAAGGAAAGCCCGATATTGAGAAATGCTGTCGAGTAGCCGAAAGGTAAAGCAAGAACGAAAATCAGGAATCCGATGTAGGTAGCGGTATCAAATACCGTTCGAGAGGCGATAGGGACAGAAGGGGCTGGTTTCGGATTCAGCATAAACCGGTAAACTTTTTTAAGAGAAAGGTGCAGCCAGAAATAGGTCTAATCTTTCCAAAGTGTTATGGCGTTACGATAGCATAGAATTGTTGACTTGTCCAAGAAATTTTGTTAGCATCCGCCCCTTCATAGACAAGTGATAAAGTTCCGTGAGTGTGCCCTTGCCGCTATTGGCGATAAACCCGGAGATAAACGCTTGGAACAGAGCGAAGTTTTGTGAGTTGAATAAACACCGAAAATCTGATAGCATACGTTCTAAGCAGAGAAGGAGGGTCATTTTTACTACCTTTCAAAAAAAGGTTCTGTTTATGAAAAGATACCTCTTTTTCTGCTTTCGCGCACTATAATTCTTAAAATTGTCCAAACTTTAGTATAAGTAAGGACACCGTTCTATCTTGTCGGGTTTTGCTACGCGCTACCCGACCTACAATGGTTTACAAAAAAATAAGATCGGGATTGCAAACCCTTCCGACAAAGAAACCTACCCCATAATGTTGTGCTGCGCGTGGTGCTATACAATTTTTGCTCGATACAATTTTTGCTCGATACAATTTTTGCTCGAGCAATTTTTGCTCGATAATAGATCCCTCTTGCATTGTGTGGAAAATGGGCCAGGCACCGCGAAGGGATCCGCAAACGCCCGAGTGCCTGTCACAATGTGGGTGTACTGGGTTCTCTCAGCGGTTTAGATGTTCTCTGAAGGTTTGCGCGTTGATACCTGTTTTGCACGCTCCGTTCTATGAACGCATGTTTGGCACGTTTCTTGCTATATAACCTTGTAGCAGGACCTGTTAGGGTGTGTATAGAAACGGGCGAGGCAACCTCGCCCCTACGAAAAACAACTCCCAATGCTCGCGGGGGGACAGAAAAGATGGGCAATGAATTGCCCTACTACGAACCCTTTAC
>RKRO01000222.1 GCA_007571355.1 Candidatus Poribacteria bacterium
CACGTGAATTCGTCCAAACGCCCAAACCAAGACGCACTTTATCAAGCACTCAATATCTACCGAGATGCCATGCGCCCCTTTATCCTTCGGAACTTGAAAACGGTGCAAGGCGTAACACCAGAAGACCGCATCCAAAACGAAGCAGATATAGATATTGGCGACTTTCCATACCTCTTCAGAAAATACTGGCGCGAGGTTTTTGAACAACGGTTTGACCCAGACCGCGATGTGCGGAGTGCCGTCGGACTCATCACCGAGGCACGAAATAAAGTCGCCCACCCCCCAACAGAAGACTTCACCCCCGCATACGCCCTCTCAAGGCTCCATGAAATTTCGGACATGCTCGGACAAATCAACGCCCCTGAACAAAAAGGTGAAGTAGAAGCCATCCGAGACAAGTTATTCACCAAGGCAAAGGCTACCGTAGAAACGAAACCGAAATTTCCACGTAGAAAAACGACAGACCTCAAGGCATGGCGCGATGTGATACGCCCCAATACCGATGTCATTCAAGGCGACTTCCGAAAATCCGAATTCGCAGCCGATCTCCAGGAAGTTTACGAAGGCCGCGCAAAAACCGCGGAATACGGCGAAACCGACATCTTCTTCAATCAGACGTATATAACCCCGGGACTCCGCCAATTGTTAGTCAACACCTTGAAACGCCTCAGCGGCAAAGTGGGCGATCCCGTCATCCAACTCAAAACCGGCTTCGGCGGCGGGAAAACGCATAGCCTCATCGCTCTTTATCACCTCGTTAGGGGCATCAATATCCTGAGAGAACTGCCAGCAGGGGATAAATATGATCGCCTACGTGTAGAAATTGAAGATATCCTCAACGAAGCAGAATGCGATCCCGACACACTCCTCAACGCTAACATCTCTGTCCTCGTCGGTACCTATCTGTCAACGACAGATACAGATGAAACCAAACAAGGCGACCCGCTCAATACGCTCTGGGGCATGATGGCGGACCAGCTCGGCGGACAAGATGCCTACGAATTCATCGGCGAGGCCGCACGCAAAGGGATTTCACCCGGCGGAAAGGAACTCGACCCGCTCTTTGAACACGTCGGTCCCTCCCTTATCCTCATAGATGAACTCGTCGCTTACGTCCGGAACGTACAAGGCGTTACGCGAGAAAGTATCTATACCTTTTTTCATGCTGTGACAGAGTCTGTCAAGAGATCTAAGAATGTAACCCTCGTGGCAACCTTACCGGAAGGAAAAACGCAAGCAGGCGGAGAAGGCGGATTGCATGTGCTTGATGAACTTGAAGATATTCTCAGAAGAGTTGACGCTGTCTCAATTCCTTTAGAGATGGACAATGCGTTTGAAGTCGTGCGGAGACGGTTGTTCGGAAGCGAAATTAACGAAACAGAACGAGACCAAACGTGTGAAGCGTTCCGAAGAATGTATCAGAACTCGCGCAGTGAATATCCAAACAGTGTTAGCGATCAACACTACTTGCAACGCATGAAAGACTGCTATCCGATCCATCCCGAAATTTTTGATCGACTCTCCGACGACTGGTCGACTATCCCTGGATTTCAACGCACCCGCGGCGTACTCCGCATCATGGCAACCTGCATCTCACGCCTCTACCAAGAACAGGACACCTCCCTTTTAATAATGCCTGCAAATCTTACTTTGGATGACCCCGCGCTCGCTGACGAATTTACACGCCAACTTGCAAGATCTGGCGGCAATTGGGACCCCGTCGTCCAAGAAATAGATAGCCACGGATCCCGCACCGACCAGATAGATAAAAGTTCACAAAGTTTTATTGATGTCGGGAATGCCGCCCGGCGTATCGCTCGCACCGTGTTCCTCGGCAGTGCCCCCACCGATGAGCCCAAAGGCATCACGACTCGACACATTCACCTCGGTGTCGTCGAACCCGGACAAGGCGTTTCAGTCTACAATGATGCACTCAGCAGAATGACAGGCAACCTCTATTTTCTCTATAACCTTGACGATAGATATTATTTCCATACACAGGAAAATTTGAACAAGGTTGCCATAGATCGCGCAGCCGAGTACACCGAAGACGATATCCACAGCGAGATTGTTTCACGATTGCAAAGGGCAATCGGACGCGAGCCAAACGTTCAGGTCTGCCCAACCTCGCCAGACCTCGTAAAAGATTCGAAGACCCTGCAGTATGTCATCCTTCCGCCACAGGCATCTCTCCCCAGCCGCGAAAAGGAGACCGATGCCGCCAGCGAAGCAGCACAAAAAATCCTCAAATACAGCACGGACAGTGAGCAGCAACGTACCTTCAGGAATACCCTCCTCTTCATTGCAGCACGACGAGATGATATCCGAGAACTCAGAAAATTTATAAAAAACTACCTCGCATGGAACGCTATCATGAACGGAGATGCCCTACACGGGGCACTCGCGAACCTTAAAGGCGAAAGGTTAGATCAGACCAAGGAAAACCTCGAATCTGCCGAAGATGCCGTAACAAACGCCTTGTTCAAGGCATACCGATGGGCACTCACACCCTTCCAGACAGACGAACGGGAGGCTGTATACAACTTCTCTATTGCTGAGACAAAACCCACAGACGGCAGAATTATGAAACGTCTCCGAGACACATTCATTGACAATGACGCAGTTGTCACAAAAATAGCCCCAGACATCTTCGCCACAAAACTGCAGCAATACGTCTGGAGCAGTGACGCTTACCAAGACCACATTGAAATAGAACGGCTCTGGGAACTGATGGCTCAAAACGTCTACATGCCACGCTTGAAAGATCGGAACGTTCTGGTGACGTGCATTAAAGACGGCGTAGAAGCTGGCACCTTCGGATACGCCAGCGCATATCAGGATGACGATTACCAGAATTTCCGTTTTGAAGAACAGATCGGAAGGAGCCGTTTAGAAAAAGACACCACCGCTGTCCTCATAAACCCTGAACTGGCAAAATTACACAAACAGGAAAAACAAACACAGCAGAAACCGGATGCTCCCGAATCGGCACCAGAACCCGAAAAGCAACCGAGACAACCAACCGACGTTCTGGTCGAACCACCACAGGCAAAGGGACCTACACACGTCGTTGTTACCAAGGCACTGCAGTTAGAACTTCCTTTTGGCGATGAAATTGACATGTTCCAAGACGAGATCGCCCGTACCTTAAAAGCCGACGGTGGAAAGGTGAAAATAGAAATCACCGTTACCGCCGAAAAATCAGACGGCTTTTCCGAAAATACCACCCGTGCCATCAAGCAAAACAGCGAATACCTCAACGCCGAATTCAAGAGCGACTAAAAATCTGAGGGTTTTCGCATAAGTGCTGAGAGGTGACATCATCCCCTACAACGTAGGTCGGGTAGCGCGCAGCGAAACCCGACATGACCCCTGCCGTTTGCAAATTTCCCCTCTGATTCCCCCCTGATAACGGGGGAAGGGGGCTTCATAAACCCATCAACCGGACGCGCTGCCCCTCTGATTCCCCCTGATAAGGGGGGTTAGGGGGGTTGGCTTCATATTTTTTGAGGCAGGGCAGCTGCCAAGTGCGTAGGCGCAGGGTTTCCCCACCCAATATTGAAAGGGACGGGGGGCTTCATAAACCCATCAAGTCGGACGCGCTGCCCCTCTGA
>RKRO01000321.1 GCA_007571355.1 Candidatus Poribacteria bacterium
GTAAATTACAACCCTTCGCGTGAAATGGTGGGAGGGAGACCTTGTAAAACCGGTTGACTTCTGATGTATACGCCACAGGTGAACGATCACTACGAAAACCCTCGCAATGTTGGAACTATCGCCGATGCTGATGGCACAGCGACCATCGGCTCTCCCGACAGTGGCGAGATGGTAAAATTGACACTCAAGATAACGGACAATGTCGTTGCTGCGGCGAAGTTTCGAGCATTCGGATGTCCCACCGCTATCGCAAGTGCTTCGGTGCTCACCGAACTGGTTACCGGAACACATATCTCGGAAGCCCAAAAAATTACTGCTGACCAACTCTCTGAAGTGTTAGGCGGTCTCCCGCAAGATAAACAACGTTACGCCGACACCGCTGAGAAAATTCTAAAAAACGCAATTGCTGATTTCCTGTCCAAAAAGGAGGCGCAACCTTCATGCTAACTGTCACAGAATCTGCTGCACAAAAAGCGATCACACTCATCAATAACAGCGAAACATCACCTGAATCCGATCTCGGTTTGCGGATGCAAGTCGTCGGTGGCGGATGCTCCGGTTTCCAATATAACCTCGAATTTGGTGAGTCAAAGGAAACCGACAGAGTTTTTGAATTCCACGGATTAAAGGTTTTCATAGACCCGCGCAGCACGCTCTATCTCGCTGGTTCCGTGCTTGACTATAACGATGGACTCATGGATTCAGGCTTCAAAATAACCAACCCGAACGCTAAAAACACATGCGGTTGTGGCGAATCCTTTAACGTCTAAACACCTCTTTCTGTTTTCACTTAGCGTCTCGTTTCCCCCGCTGGCGGGGTTTCGATCCCTGCCTGCGGGGTTTCTACCCCTCACACCCACGAAGATTTCAATTCATGCACCTTCAGTGATACCAGCGTCGCCGTGCCACCTTCTGCGTAAATGCCGATGTCCGCATTCTCTAAATCTGGAAGGAAATAGGCGGTCATCGACAACTCGCCGCCATTGCCAAACGCCTCAATAGAGATACGATCAACCAGAATTTGCAGGCGGATTTTCCCATCCTTTGGTACAAGCGGACCGCTCCGCTCAAGGCATGTTAGTTGCTGCGCAGCGACATTATAACACACATCCTGCCCACGAATCTTGAAACCGACATCGGTAGCATCGTTGAGTGCTATCTCCGCACGGATATCGAACAATTCGCCTGTCAACCCTGCAAGCGGATCCTCTTCGGGCTTAAGCGTTAAGTCGCTCCAGGCATGCGTATAGGCGCGAATGTTCTCAATTTCTACGACAGGTTCGCGATGGAGGCGGATACCCGCTGAAGTCGTCCGAAGCGTCAAGCTGCACGGGAAACTCATCTGTTGATTGAACGGCATATCGGGTGGACTACTACCGCTCATCCAAGCGATTTGAATGCATCTGCCATCGGATTCTGGCACGTCACTCCACGTCTGTGCTGCATAGAAGTTCGCACCGTAATCAGAGCGATGCGCTTCACCATCCGGCGTGAAGGTCGTTCCGTCGAAGTTACCGACGTAATATTTCCCCGCCGCGCCCCAGAAAACCCACTTCGTCCTTTCAGGATCACCATCAACCGCAAGTTCAAAGATATCGGGACATTCTGTATCGGGAATCTGCAGATCGGATAATTTTGTCCACGCCTTGAGGTTCGTTGAACCGAACAAGCTGTAATCATTCTTATCAAGATAGAGAGCCATCACCCACTTTTGCGTCGGTTCGTGCCAGATTACCTTCGGGTCGCGGTTGCTGCCGACGATATGCTCAATGACAGGATTCCCTTCGTATTTTATCCAAGTCCGTCCACGATCGTTGCTATAGGCGATGCTCTGCGTGAACGGCACCGGTTCCGGGGCATGGCTACCGGCAGATGTATAAAAATTGACAAGCACCGCCTCGTCTCCGGTCTGAAAACCGCTGGTATTCTTCCAATCCACGACCCCAGAGCCAGAAAAGATTGTGCCGAGTTCATCGGGATGGAGGGCGTGCGGCAGCTGCTTCCAATGAACGAGATCCGTACTGACAGCATGCCCCCACGTCATATTACCCCAATTGATACCCGATGGGTTATGCTGAAAGAACAGATGGTACTCCCCTTTGTAATAGATCAATCCATTTGGATCGTTGGTCCAGTTGGTTTTCGGTGTGAAGTGGAACTGCGGACGATATGCTTCCTTATAAGCTGTCTGAATCATTACGGTTTCCTTTTCGTTTCAAGGGTTGCAAAGAAATACTCGTGATTATTTTTATCATGCCTGCTATTCTATGCAGAATCGTTTATTCTGTCAAGAAGCCGCGCGTATTCGCAAGTCAGTCGCAATAGAATTTAATAGGTAGTGTTTACATTGTGAAAGTCTTTGACATTTTTTGTAAGTTTTGATAGGCTCTATGGTATGAAAACGAAACAGATAGAAATCCGTGAAGACCTTCCGCTGCTCATTTCTGAGGTTGCTTGGGGGCGCATCCTTCCGTTTTTGCAAACACTGCGAAACATCTATGTGGGTAACCCTGAAGCGTGCCGAAGGTTTCTCTCCGCTATCGTCTGGCTCACGAAAGAAGGTGCGACATGGCGGTCGCTCCCGAAAGCCTACGGGTATTGGAACAGCATCTATCGCCGTTTTGGGCGGTGTGATGCGGGTGTCTTTGAAAAACTTCATGAACATTTTCACGCGGCGGGTGAAGTCTCTGTGCTGCTCCTTGATTCAACAGGTGTGCGTGCCCATTCTTCGGCAGCGGGTGCCCCGAAAAAAAAACGGCGGTCTAGCTAATGAAGCTCTCGGTCGAAGCCGAGGGGGTTTTACAACGAAACTTAATGCGGCGGTGTCTGCGGACTTTGTCCCGTTGCGTTTTACCTTGACGGCTGGACAACGGCATGATGTCACGCAAGGTCCGGCGTTGATAGTTGGCTACCGTTGTAAGTCTGTTGTCGCGGATGCTGCCTATGACTCAGACGCTTTTCGGGCAGCGATTACGGCTGAAGGGGCGGAAGCCGTGATTCGCCCTCGCAAAAGTCGCGTTGAAGATCGCCCCTATGATAAAGAAGTCTATAAACTTCGCAACGTCATAGAGCGTTTTTTTCACCGCTTGAAACAATATCGGCGTGTCGCTACGCGCGATGATAAATACGCTGTCCGATACCTCGGCTGCGTCTATTTCGCAGCTATACTTAGCACTGCTAAAAAAATGTAAACACTACCTAGTACCAAGAACCCATCAAGGCGAACTACTCACAAGTTCATAGTTACGCAAAAAGGAGCAAAGATGCGATTACTGATACTGTTGACTGTGTTGATGATTTATGTATCTGTTTTGCTGACCGGATGTGATACAGGGATGGAGAAACCAATCATGGAGATTGTTAAACCTCCGCAGGAATCTTTAGGAATGGATTCTTTAGAAAAAGCACAAGCAGCAATGGAAAAAGTTAACCAACGACGAACAGAAACACAGCAAACAGCCGAAGAGACAGGTGATTTTTCTATTATATTCACCGCTTCTGAGGACATCTTTAAAGAAGAACTCGGTTTTAGAAAGGGACTTTGGGTTGATTTAGTAGATATATACCGCCAAGAGAACCTTGAAAATACTGCACGACTCGAAGGGTTTGAGAACCTTGAAGATGCTTTCGCTGAAAAAGTTCAAAACGACACACTCGGCATGTTTTACTTTACATATATCAGGTCTTTTGACGAGTTAATCGTTGAATATCTCCGCTTGTCTTATGAATTTCCTGAAAAAAGTGAGGCAGAACTCCTTACGCTATTCAGAGAATCTGTGGCAGATGGAGAAATCGTCATAATATTTCCTTAGGAGCCGTTATACATTATGCTGAAAATGTCAGGTGCCCAAGAATCTGAATACCTATCAGTCAAACGGTCTTTTACTCGGCGCGACTTCCTATCAACAAGCTTCAAAGCAGGTGCAGCTGCCTTCACAACCGGACTTTTACCAAAACGAACAGCCGATGCCCAAGAACAATATAACGTTTTATTTATTATTGTTGATGATTTGCGACCTTTGCTCGGATGCTATGGACATCCAGAAATACACACGCCTAACATTGATAGACTTGCCCAGAGAGGTACTCTTTTTAATCGTGCTTATTGTCAATATCCAGTTTGCAATCCTTCTCGTGCTTCCATACTTACAGGTTTGCGTCCAGAGACAAATGGGGTCCAAGATAATTACGCACATTTTCGTGAGGCTGTGCCTCATGTGTTTACTTTCCCGCAACATTTCAAAGCATACGGTTACCATTCACTTTCAATAGGTAAAATTATGCACGGTCGATTGACTGACGAAATTTCCTGGAGCGTTCCGAGTTGGGAGGCAAAAGATCAGTCCTATGTTAATGTTCCATCTTGGCAATCATTTAACGTCGCGGATGATGAACTGGAAGATGGAGAAATAGCAAAATACACTATAGGTGTGTTAGAGGATATAGTAGATTCCCTATTTTTTCTTGCTGTTGGGTTCAAAAAACCACATATGCCTTTCAACGCCCCAGTTAAATATTACGACCTATATGATTCTCCTATCACTGATAAGGTTCCACACGTCGCTCCTCATTCTAAACACGAAATACGAGGCTATTCTGATATCCCGCCTGGTGAAGAGCCGTTCTCTGAAGAAAAAACGTTAGAGTTGATTCGCGGATATATGGCAGCAACAAGTTATATGGACGCACAAGTCGGACGCGTTTTAGATCAACTTGACAGGCTTGGGTTAACAGAAAAGACAGTTGTTCTCCTTTGTGGAGACCACGGATTCCATCTCGGCGAGCATGAAACTTGGGGGAAGAGAACCTTGTTTGAAGTAGCACTTCGGTCTCCTCTCATCATTAGCATTCCGGGACAGGAGCATATCGGGGTCAAAACGGACGCACTTGTTGAACTCGTTGATATCTATCCTACTTTGTGTGATGCCTGCCAACTGCCTATTCCTGAACACCTAGAAGGTTTGAGTATGGTGCCTGTAATTCGAGAGCCTACTATACCTTGGAAATCTGCTGCCTTCAGTAAAACTGGTAAAGCATATGGGAAACAATCTATAAGGACACACAAATATCGATATTCTGAGTTTGTAAACAGCATATTACCTCGTGAAGAACTTTATGACCACAACACCGATCCAGAGGAGAAAGTGAACATCGCGAATTTTTCAGAGAATTTAGAACTTGTTTCGCATCTGAGGGAACGACTGCATGCTGGCTGGCAAGCGGCTTTACCTACTCACCAAGAACGAGATTTTGACCCTATGTTTCTTCCGTGGGATGTAAACAATGACGATATTGTTGATGTCCAAGACCTTCTTTTAGTCGCGGACAGTTTTGAAGCGGATACACTTGAACATCCGAAAGTTGACGTTAATAAAGATGGAAATGTTGATATAATCGATTTGCTATTTGTTGCTTCACATTTAGGTGAATCCAGCAACGCTGCGGCTCCAAAATCTGTTTCCATGCCATTCCAATATGTTGATAGGATTGAAGGATTACTTAGAGAAGCACATCTAACCGATGACGGTTCTCACTTATTCCATCAAGGGATTGCTAGCTTAGAGCTGCTAATAAACTCGGCAACTCCAATAGAAACGGTGCTTTTACCGAACTACCCGAATCCGTTTAACCCTGAGACGTGGATACCTTATGATTTGGCGGAGGCTGCCGCGGTTCGTATTACTATATACAATCCGAAAGGTGAAGTTGTTAAGCAACTTCAAGTCGGTTTTCAAGCTGCTGGAACCTATAGGACCCAATCGCAGGCGGCTTATTGGGATGGATGTAACGCTATTGGTGAACCTGTTGCAAGTGGTGTATATTTCTACACACTTCAGGCAGGACAAGTGAAAGCATCAGGTAAAATGGTAGTAAAAAAATAAGGAGAACACTTAATGCGAGAGTCGAACCCACATAAGACACTCTCACGACAGGTTACCCGAAGAGACTTCTTATCAACGAGTTTAAAAGCAGGGGCAGCTACACTTTCAATAGGTCTATTACCTAAACTACAAGTTAGGGCTGAGACACAGTACAACGTGTTGTTCATAGCCGTAGATGACTTGAGACCTCAGCTTGGATGCTATGGGCATTCAGAAATGCATACGCCAAATATTGACCAACTCGCTACACAGGGTACGTTGTTCAACCGCGCCTATTGTCAATTTCCAGTTTGCAATCCTTCCCGGGTCTCGGTACTTACCGGGTTACGTCCAGATACAACTCGGATCTATGACAACCCCACAGATTTTTGTCAGGTGCTCCCAGGGGTTGTGACATTGCCACAACACTTCAAAGACCACGGCTACCACACTCGTTCCGTCGGTAAAATCGCACACGGTGATGCTGCCTGGCTGGACGAACTCTCTTGGAGCGAACCCATTTGGAGAGAGCGGTGGCGATACATTGACAAAACAATGTTTCCATCTTGGCAGGCACTCGATGTCGACGACGACGAATTAGACGATGGTAGAATAGCGCGCGCAGCAGTAGAAGTTCTGACAGAAATTAAAGATCAGCAGTTTTTCCTTGCAGTCGGTTTTAACAAACCACACCTACCGTTCTATGCTCCGAGCAAATACTTTGATTTATACACTACAGAAGACTTCAAACTGCCAGTTGATTCAAGCCTCCCGAGAAACGCCCCAAATATAGCCTCTAATCCTAAAGGTATGAAAGCGTATCAAGATATTTCATATTACCCTCCATTTTCTAAAGAAAAAACTTTAGAATTAACTCGGGCATACGCTGCCAATGTGAGTTATATTGATGCTTTGGTTGGACGCGTCTTAAATCAATTAGATGTCCTAAACCTCACCCAAAATACGGTCATCGTTTTCTGGGGAGACCACGGTTTCCATCTCGGTGAACATGGGCTCTGGAGGAAAAACACGCTTTTTGAAGATTCTGTCCGATCACCATTGATAGTCAGTATGCCTAAACAAATTCATACTGGTGCTACTATAGATGCCTTAGTTGAACTGATTGATATCTATCCTACCTTATGTGATGCCTGTCAACTTCCTATTCCAACAGAAGTTGAGGGAATGAGTATGGTACCTGTTATAGAAGAACCCACACGACAATGGAAAGCAGCTGCCTTTAGCCAATTAGTAAGAGAATTAAATAATACTTCTGTAGATGGTTACTCTATGCGTACTGGACAATACCGATATACCAAATGGGGCAGCAACGCGGAGCTCGGACGAGAACTCTACGATTATTACGCTGATCCTAATGAGACCGTTAATATTGTGGATCTCCCGGAAAATGCGGAACTTGTGTCACAGCTCGTTGAACAACTTGATGCGGGTTGGCAAGCAGCCTTGCCTGAGTTTCAGGAACAAATCCGTGTTCCACAAACGTTGCCTTGGGACATAAATAACGACGGTATTGTTGATATTCAAGACCTAATTTTAGTCGCGAACAGTTTTGATGTGGAGCCTTCGCGGCATCCGAAAGCTGATGTAAATGCTGATGGCCATATTGACATCATTGACCTCCTTCTTGTTGCCGCACATTTTGGCGAAGCCAGTAATCCGGTAGCACCCACAATACACACTCAGACTCTTCCAGAATATCTTAAGCCAGTAAGTGAGTGGCTCGTAGAGGCTCGCATGGGGGACGATGGCTCTCCCGTTTTTAAGCAAGGCATTACCACCTTAGAGCATCTGATCGATACTGCATCACCCAGGAAAACTGCCTTGTTGTCGAACTATCCAAACCCTTTCAATCCCGAGACGTGGATCCCTTACGATTTGGCGCAAGATGCAGATGTCCGCATCCACATTTATAACGTAAAAGGTCAATCTATTCGACAACTCAAGATAGGCTTTCAAACGACTGGCACTTATCGAACGAGATCTCGTGCTGCGTATTGGGATGGTAGAAATGCTGCTGGAGAACCCATCGCAAGTGGAATCTATTTTTACACACTACAAGCAGGAAAATTTAAAGCCACACGCCAAATGGTGATCCTCAAATAAGGAGAACACTTAATGCGAGAGTCTAATCCACAAAAAACACTCTCACGACAGGTTACCCGGCGCGATTTCCTTTCAACAAGTTTGAAAGCAAGTGCTGCTGCTTTCACGACAGGACTTTTACCCAAACTCCGTGTGGACGCTGAAGGGCAATACAATGTTTTGTTTTTCATTGTCGATGATTTACGGCCCTTGCTGGGTTGTTATGGACATCCAGAAATACATACACCTAATATTGATAGAATTGCCCAGAGAGGTACACTCTTCAACCGCGTCTATTGTCAGTATCCTTTGTGCCATCCATCCCGGACATCAATTCTGACTGGATTAAGACCTAACACGACAAGAGTGTTTTCCAATTCAACAGGGCTTAGGGAAAAGTTACCAAACGCTGTGACACTTCCCCAACGCTTCAAAACGTCTGGCTATCATACCCAATCTGTTGGTAAAGTTGCACAAAACTTAGAAAGGCAAGATGATCCCTACTCGTGGAGCGTCCCTTCGTGGACACAGCCGAGTGCTTACGATAACCGATCGTCGGTTCCTTCTTGGCGAGCGCTTGATGTTGAAGACGACGAACTCAGAGATGGGAGAGCCGCGAAGCGCGCAATTGAGGTTTTGCAAGAAATTCAAGGTATTCGGTTTTTTCTTGCTGTCGGTTTCCGCAAACCCCATTTGCCTTTCTATGCTCCAAAAAGGTATTATGACTTATATAACAATGAATCTTTTAATTTGCCCTCTTCTACCAACATTCCTAAGAATGCCCCGTCTATTACCGACAGCAATTTTAACGGATTCAGAGACTTCCAAGATATCCCTGATGAAGGGCCCCTTTCGGATACAAAGACGTTAGAATTGATTCGAGCGTATGCTGCATCAACAAGTTTTACTGACGCACAAATCGGACGTGTTTTAGATCAATTGGACGCGCTTAGACTAACCGAAAACACTGTCATCGTTTTTGTAGGAGACCACGGTTTTCATCTTGGGGATCATGGACAATGGTTAAAAAACACCCTTTTTGAGGTCTCTCTCCGTTCACCTCTGATTGTTAGTGTACCAGAGCAGACTTATCAAGGTGTGGAAACGGATGCCGTTGCAGAACTCGTTGACATCTATCCGACCCTGTGTGATGCTTGTCAACTCCAGGTCCCTTCAGAGTTAGAAGGTACCAGTTTTATGCCAGTCATTGAGGAACCAACGCGTCCGTGGAAAACTGCTGCCTTTAGCCAGAAAGGATCGAGTACAGGAAACACCATACGGACAGATCGTTATAGATACACTGAATGGGGAAGAAACGGTAGCCAGGGTATAGAACTCTACGACTATAGTAGTGACCCAGATGAAACCGTCAATATAGCGAATCTCCCAGAAAATACAGAACTCGTCGCACATCTTAGTGCGCAACTTCATGCCGGCTGGCGAGCAGCTCTACCAAACCCCAAAGGGCAAACCCGCATCCTACAAAGATTACCTTGGGATATAAACAACGATGGTTTTGTTGATATCCAAGACCTCATTTTAGTCTCAAATAGTTTTGGTATGGAAACCCCGGAACATCCGAAAGTTGACGTTAATAAAGATGGCAGCATTGACATTATTGATCTGCTCCTTGTCGCCGCACATTTCGATGAATCTGTCAACGCTGCTGCACCACCCGGATCAAGGCATCTTCGAGCCGAACATGTCGCACTTGCCGATGAATGGCTTACTGCGGCGCGTTTGGCAGATGACGGCTCTGAGGTCTTTCAACACGGTATTATTGCTTTGGAACACCTCATCGACACAACCGTGCCGACAGAAACTGTGCTTTTGCCAAATTATCCGAATCCGTTTAATCCTGAGACGTGGATCCCTTACGATTTGGCAGAAGATGCGGATGTCAACATTGATATTTATAACTTAAAAGGCGAATTCGTTCGGCAGTTATCTCTCGGTCTCCAGACAGCTGGCACGTATCGCACGTCGGCTCGTGCTGCGTATTGGGATGGTCGAAACGCTGTCGGTGAACTGGTCGCGAGCGGTATCTACTTCTACATATTTCAAGCTGGACAATTCAAAACGACACGCCAAATGGTAATTCTCAAATAGGATAGAGAAAAAATGAAAGTTTTACGGAACCTGTTAATTTTTTGTATGGTAACATTGGGACTCATTTGTTCATTCGCAGATGCTGATTCACTCATCAATGTTCCACTTAATCCCTATCTTTCCGACTTTAATCGTGAAACCTATCGTTTTATTCATCGTTTACTTAATAGACGAATGATACCCGGTATACGGCGAGGTTCCTTACCACTGACTCGAAAACAGGTTGTATCCTATCTATTGGAAGCGCAGCGGAAACAAGAAAATGGCGAAATCAAATTAAGTGCTATTGATCAAGCACGGTTAAACGCCTTGTTAGCATTTTACCTCGAATCTCGCGAATTTCCGAAACCCGCTGTGAAGAACGACAAAGAGGCTACAACCGAAAACCAGGCTAGCGGACGATTACACGTGCTGACGATGGCAGGCGAAAACTATCGCTTTTCTTTCGACATGAGAGCCTCGCAACGCGCGATCACGCACCTTGTTGATAACCTGTCGGACGAGCAGCCGGTTGAAGGGAATATGTTTGTTACCACTCTCTATCCGCACCTTTATGGACAGGTAGGAAAAACGTTCGCCTTTACGACTGATATAGCGCATAGATTCGTGTACGGTGAAATCTTTGAAGATATTTTTCCAGATGAAACGAAAATTAGACAATTGGAGGGGGATCTCAGAAATAGGACTGCCATTAACGGTTATATGAAGTTCGACTTACCGTGGTTTGAGTTGCAGCTCGGACAGGAGACGCTCCAGTGGGGACCGGGTTATCATGATAGTTTACTAATTTCCAAAAATCCGTTGGCTATAGACATGATCAAGTTGCAAGCCACCTACGATCCTGTTACCTTCACCGCATTTACCGGCATATTAGAAGATATGGCAGAGGACATCAATGATAAATATATTTCGGGACATAGGGTAGAGGGGTATTTCTGGGATAGATTCGGCTTTGGTCTCTCTGAAGTCGTCGTCTACGGCAACCGTTTTGAGCCGGGTTATCTGAATCCTGTCAATATCTATTTGATTAACGAGCAGCCAATTTCACGGGCAGATGGGCGCGTCCCCGGCAGTGGGGACAATGTTATTATGAGTATTGATATGCGCCTGCGTCCGGTAGACGATTTCGAGATTTACGGGGAGTTGATGGTTGATGATGGGAACCCCGCCGCTGGATTTAAACACTGGGATACGAAATTCGGTATCCTCGGTGGCGTATACCTGACAGACCCTTTGGGCATCTCTGATACCGATTTTCACGCCGAATATGCCTTTATCAACCAATACGCATATACACACGTGAACCCCGTAAATGTCTACAAACATTTCACAACACCCATCGGACATAGAATCGGTTCCGACGCAGACAACCTCTGGTTAGAACTTCGTCGCCGATGGACAAATAAACTTGAAACAGTTTTCGGTTATGAATTAGAACGCCACGGAACAGGCGATATTGACAAGGCACACCCGATTGATGCCCCGAAAGATGACGTTTGGATGCCTCTATCTGGGATTACACAAAGCGAACATCGTCTCTCTATTGGGGCTAACTGGATCATTATAGGACGTTATTCAATCTATGTGGAGTGGGCGCGCGTATGGCGACAGAACTTAGGAAATCGTCCGAATGTACACGAGAGAGCAAATGAAATTGAAGCTAAGTTCCTCTCCCGAATTCCGTGGTAAAAAGACGATAAAGCGTCCTTCTTAGCTATAAAAAAATGAAGTTTTACGGCTCTTTGCTCATCAAAGGTTACAAAGCATCGCTTCTGGGTGCCTTGACCTCAAAAGAAATTGGACTTTCACACCTATAATGGGTATAATATATACATGAGTATGTTCGGACGAGGTAAGAAAAAGAATGAGAATTCGGGTACTGGGTATACGTGGGCTTCCCGCCACTTACAGTGGATTGGAAACGATCATGGGGGAATTAGCCCCACGGTGGGTTGACGCTGGGCACGAAGTCATCGTTTATTGTCGAAAAGCACTTTTTGAAGAGAAACTGACAGAATGGAAGGGCATTAAACTCGTTTACTTGCCGAGCATAGAACATAAGGTGTTCAGCACTCTCAGTCACAGTTTTCTCGCAACTTTACACGCTTCAGTTACCGCATCGGATGTCATTTTGACGTGGAATGCTGGAAATGGACCGTTTGGATGGTTCTTCCGCATCGCAGGTAAAACCGCCGTTATCAATGTTGATGGAATGGAATGGCTCCGCCCCAAATGGAAAGGGATCGGCGCAGTCTACTTCAAG
>RKRO01000126.1 GCA_007571355.1 Candidatus Poribacteria bacterium
GACAAGGAGTCCTCTGCAAAACCGCTCGGAAAGGACGCTCACCTAACGATGCGCGGCAACAATAAATCCCGTTAAGCCAGCAAGCAACAACTGAAAACCGGTTTCATAAAATAGAATGAAAAATGGCTGGCAGAGGGCAATCAAACCCAATGCGATTAAACCGACAGAAAGACGTTCACACACAGGCTTCTGTGAAAAGACAATCGAAAACACAATTATGCCAGGAAGGAGAAGGTGTAGCGCGGTACCACCAAGCGAGGGGAAAAAAGGTTGGTAGAGGAAGATCATACCGAGACACACTAAGAGCCCTGAACCAATGGTCGCGAACCGTTTCGCAGTCGTCGTCATACCAAACGCAATCGCCCCAGAAAACAGAAGATGAAACGCCGAACCGCGTAGAATTGAGGGGATCGGTAGATAGAGAAACCCCAATCCAATGATTAGACCGACACCCGATATAATCGCTATCTGCTGTTTGTTATTAAAAGCGGTCCCACCGAGAATCGCAGCAACACTCAGCAGCACGAACGCAATACCTTTAAGCAGCACAGCATTTTGTGTGACAATCGGCGGTAGCAGTGAGATCCCCTCTATATAGAGAAGAACCATACCAACACCAAAGAAACCGATTGCAAGCAGTTGATTCCGTTTCCTTTTCACCATAGCGATTTCTGAGTACCCTGTAACCGCCTCCGACGAAATTGCCTTAATTTTTCCATTTCAACAGACGAGCCACCCAGCTTTTAGACCGTTCTTCCACCAGCCTATTTCTTAAATCTTCAATTTGCGCAGACCAACTCTCTTTCTCAATATTGAAAGATTCAACCCTCTCTCGGAGCTCATCGTTTTCGTCGATAAGTGCTTGTTTCTCGGACTCCAATTTGGCACAAGTTTCCCGCAGATGCGTAATATCAATAATTTGACAACTCAGATTCTCAATAATGTCATCGGTTGGAATATTATAGGAGAGTCTTTTTATCAACGGCGCAAGTCCATCAATCCGCAGTTGGATGTGTGGTTTCGTGGAGCCTCCAGGTTCCTTAGACGGCGCGGAGACAACGCGTAAATACGGTTCAATCTCGGCATCTCGCCGTTCTAAAATTCGGTTGATGATCCCTTCTTTCACGCCTATAATTTCTGAAATTTCGGAAGGGCTCATATACAGATCCATGCCAAATTTTCCTAAAATCGGCAATCAACGATTAGCCCATCAGCATTAAATCAACGTATCTTCTTTAAAGGAACGCATCTTTGCTGAAGGTTTCCGATTGCTGAAAGCCGGTAACTAATTTATGATATCCCGTCCCAATATTTCCACATATCGTCAGGGGTCTCAAACTTAATCTGATCCAAATCTGTGCGACGGTATCTACCGATGAGGGCGATTCTGACGCTGCGACCACAATTCGGACCCGCGGTATGGCTCATCTGATGATGCCAAAAGCAGACATCACCTGCCTCGCCTGTAAATTCATAACTCGGTCCCAAATCGAACGGCGCAACCCCGCCAGGAAGGCTATCCAAATCGTGATGCCTGAAATATTCCGCCCAAATCCGATGGCTCCCGGGCCAGACTGTAAATCCACCACCCTGTTTCTCAACTTTGTCAAGATAGACCGTTGCACCGAGTGTGAAGGCACCGACAACGCCTTTCGGTACGCCGTTTGTCGGCGTGTGGTAACCGTCAAGATGTCCCCCCGGTTCGCGCCACTCCCTGTCCGGGTCCGGGAAATTGATGTGTGGTCCCGCACCACCACCTCTATTCAATCTGCCCTTGCCAACCAGTTCTTCACCCATCTCAAAGACTCGGTTGCCATATATTGTCCCGCGGATAACATCTTCGCCACCAACAGGAACCGTACGATAACCTTTACGAATCCAAGACTCAGGGTCGTTCCTATCCTCATCAAGGGCTTCCCAAATCCTATCAAGCGCAGTATCAACTACTTCTGGTTCCACTGCCCCGCGGACAATAAGATAACCGTTTTCTTTGAAAAATGCTTTGTCTGCTTCTGTTAAATGTACCATAGTACTGTTTCTCCCGTAGTTTTTTGGAATCTCTCATCATGTAGAGAGCACAAAGGATTGTACGCCTCTCCTATCTGCCAGCAAACCACTTTATTACAATGCCCATTGCCATCTGTTCGTGTCATCCACAACGGCTTGATCCTTGCACGCCTTTAAACTACGCACGAACTTCAAACCCGTTCTCCTCACGAGCTTTTTGGTAAGGGCCTTCCGCTATATTCAACCCAAAACCAGGACTTTGCGGGACATTCACATAACCGTTGGATATAGCGTAACCAGAATCATCTATACCGGGAGTTGTCGCGTGATCCCACTCAGTGAACTCAAACCGTTCAACCTTCGCAGCGAGATGACAGGTTACAAAATTGCCGTAGTACCCACCATAGTGATGCGGTGCTGTACCAACCCCAAAGGCATCCAACTCAGGTCCCAATTCAAGCCAACGTGAAAATCCGGGATGAAAAATGTCGTATTGAACGATGTCAATAAGTCCATCTTTTGCCCAATCCACAAGATGCGGCGAGGCACCACCTTCACCATCAGCAATACGCGTTTCTAAACCCTCAGCATTCAACCACTCTTTCAACAGACTGTAGACCCGTGCATCCTCGTGGAACGCCTCTTCCATCCAATACACCTTAGCATCGGCAGTCTCCCCCAATACCTGCTTCGTCAGATTCAGGTTATAGCCGTTATTAGCATCTATCAAAATCGTCGCATCAGCACCGACAGCCTCGCGGACAGCACGGATAACATCAATATCGCGTTGCGTTCCTTTAGCAAGCGGCATGTGCATAGCACCGCGTCCAACTTTGATTTTGTAAGCGTTATGCCCGCGAGCCTTCCCCTCTAACGCCTCCGAAGCGATGAGTGCCGCCGCTTCAGCATTGTCATCAAGGTGCAAATCATCAATATAGAGTGAGGTGTCGTAACACGGGACTCGAAACGCACTATTCTCGCCAGAAAGCATCGCGTAGATCGGTTTCTGCGCGAACTGACCAACCAGATCCCAGAGTGGATACTCTAACAGCCGGAACTCTTCGGCGACACCACTTTCTGGATCAAACGCATCGCTGAGTTGGAACCCGACGATAGCCTCGGCTTTCTCACGTGAAATCGACGAAAACCCGAAACCGCGCACACCATCCGTTGTCGTCAGGCGAGCGATCGGCGGACGGACATGGAGTCCGTGTTCGCCAAGCCGCGAATTGCAACCGGCTTTGCGCGGACGCTCGCCTGTTAAACGTGCCCATTCAATACGTTCAATTCTTACATTCTCCATATTTTATACTTCCTTGCAGTTCGGTTCGGTAGGTTTGAAGTTTGAAAATCTCTCGCCGTAGATACCGCTCTCCATTTCATCACGCGCTCGATTTTTGATGACTCATTAGAATTTATAATTGGGTCTCAAGTAGGGCTATACTCTTAGGGTCTAACTTATTATAGTTTTCAATTTCATAACGATTACCATCTGCATCCTTAATCAGGACGCGTCCATTCTCAAGCGAGTCAATATCATATCGAGTACGTAAACCGAACTGCACATCTCCCTGTGAGGTTTCAACCACCCACTGCGTAACACCGAACTGTCCTTCAATCGCATTGATTTTGGTAATCTTCGGCATAAAGTAGCGTTTCTGTAATTCCTCAACGAGCACCTTGCGCGAATCGCGTGGTAGATGCTTTATGTCCTCAATAATGCCTACCTCATTAGATTCTTCATCCATGAGAGAAATGTATCGGCTGGTTTCGCTTACCGGAAAAGCGTAGACTGGCTGAATCCTGGTCTGAATCGTCCCGTCTGGAAGTTGGACAACCAGCTCTTCAAACGCGTTTCGTTCAATCCTGATAAGGCTTGCATCAAGAAACTCCAATTCATCCGTAACCTTAATCGCTGCCTTCATGAATATGCCCTTCCTTTAGTCTCAGATTACCATGCGCGAATCTTCGACAATTCGGTTTGTTTCGCACACAGATTCGCGTAGGTACCGTCTTTGGCAATAAGTTCCTCATGCGTCCCGATTTCGTCAACCTCGCCTTCTTTCAGCACGACAAGCCGATTGGCGTACTTAAGCGTTGACAACCTATGGGCAATGGCAAATACAGTTCGCCCTTGGATGAGTCGTTCCAATGCCTCTTGGATCTTCGATTCCGTTTCGGTATCAACAGATGAAGTCGCTTCATCCAGAATAAGGATGCGCGGGTTTTTCAAAATCGCGCGCGCAATAGAGATACGTTGGCGTTCACCACCAGAAACCCGTGTTCCTCTTTCGCCTACCATCGTGTCGTAACCATCGGGGAACTTGACGATAAAATCGTGGGCATTTGCCGCTTTCGCAGCAGCAATAATCTCCCTCCGAGATGCCCCCGGTTTTGAGTAACCTATGTTCTCCGCTATCGTGCCTTGAAACAGAAACGGATCTTGCAACACGACACCAATCTGTTGCCGTAAAGCCTTTACTTGGATGTCACGACTGTCATGACCATCAATCATTATTGCGCCATCGTTCGGGTCGTAGAAACGGGTAATGAGGTTGATGAGCGTGCTTTTCCCCGCGCCGCTGTGCCCAACCAATCCTATCATTTCACCGGGTTCCGCTGTAAAACTAACACCGTTGAGCGCATTTTTCTCGTTATCATAAGAGAAATAGACATCCTTAAATTCAACGGCACCGTGGATGTCACGAAGGGCGATTGCGTTTGCTTTATCAGCGACGCTCGGCGGCGTATCCATAATTTCAAAGACACGCTCGGCAGAAGTCCCTGCCCGGATAAACCGCTCATTCATCTCACAAAGTGTCCGCACCGGACCGAAGAATTGCATCATGTATCCCTGAAACATAAACAAGACACCAATGCTTAAATCGCCTTGGAAAATTTGCCAACCGCCCACAAGCCAAATAATGATAGTTCCCGAATAAGTGATAAATGTCATAATTGGACGGTAAAGACTTCCAAGCCTCGCAGCGTTCATCTCACCACTAAACACTTGATACGTCAACTCGTTAAACCGGTTGATCTCGTACCTTTCTCTAGCAAACGCTTTAACAACGCGGACACCTGGAATCGTGCTCGCCAGAATCGTACTAATGTTCGCATATCGTTTCCATAAGACATGGTACACCTTGCTCATCATTTTCCCAAAGAAGATCGTAAAAAAGATAAGGCATGGTATCGGTATCAGCGTCCAAAGCGCAAGCTGCCAGGTATAAGAAAACATAACCACACACATAAAAATGATCGTGAGAGAATCACCGATAATATCTTGTAACCCATTCGCGATAAAATCCCGGAGCCGGGATACATCATGTGTGATCCTTGACATGAGGTTCCCAGTATCCCGATCATGAAAAAAATCAATGGAGAGCGCGTTCAGATGTTCATAGGTCTCATTTTGGAGCCGTCTCGTGATATTCTGCCCCACCCATGCCATCATATAGCCGCGCACAGATGACGCAATCATCGTAAAAACCATAACGCCTGCCATCAACAGAATAAGCACGACGAGATGCCCAAAAGTACCAGCAACCGGTATGTTATCAAACCACCCGCTCAAAAAATTAACGGTCGTTTGAAGGTGCCCCCACGTCGTTTCTGGAAGTGGCTGTCCAGCATTAACAGCCGTTTCAACCGGTTTCAGAATCGTGTCAATCAGTTCCTTACTCAGAATCGGGGGGTAGACCATAACAAACCGGATGATCATCATCAACAGAAACGCAGGCACGATGACATGCAAAAACGGAACAGCATACTTCAGGAGCCGAAAGATGAGCTTTCCCTTTTGAACGCAGCTGACACAGACACCTGACCAACTCGGAATAGGGTGACCACACTTTTCACAGCGTCCTTTATCTGGACCAGCGAACATTCCGCCTGGACCACGTCCGCGCCTCCCGCGGCCACGTCTACCGTTAGGTCTACCGTCCGAATTCGTCTCGGTTTCTGGGATCAATTGTTCCAACTCAGAGACAGCGAGACCGAACTTCGGAGTTAGCCGCTTCGAGTAACGCGCCAATTCAAAAGCGTTGTTCGAAGTACTCACTTTGAGAATATTATTCCCGTACATCTCAAGGATTTCAATATCTGCTACGGCTGAGATCGACACCTCCCGGAGATGGTGCCCGAGAACCCCATTCTGATTAAAAGCGATAATCCTCTTATTCGTAATTAACAGCCAATCCTTGCCATAGGTCCCATCAAAACGCAGATCTGTCGAAACAGAAACCTTGATTTCTTCTCCCGCTTCCAGGCGCGCCGCCGCCTGCTCTTTCAGGAGCTCAGGCACCTCTTCCGTTGTCGACAGCGGTTCATGGTCTAACTTTCGGAGTCGTCCACCGCCATCACGATAAGAACTTGACCGTCGTCTCCGAGATGACCTTCCGCTGTCAAAACCACCCATCGAATCGCGCATAAATCAATCCCCCACAAGTTAAACGTGTGGTCTCTAACACTTAAGATACTTTATTTAACGAAAATGTGGCGAAAAAGTTGAATTAAAAATGAAAATGCCTGAAAGCAGGCACGTGCCACCCGCAAATCAGGCATTTGATCTCAGAGAACAACCTTTCCGTCGTCTTTCTCGGTCTTCCAAGCGGAATGTGTGATAGCAGGTTTGCAGCATTCTCTGTATACATGCCGAAGTTCTGGCAATCCGAGCTGCAGTTCTTGACCTTTTCGGAGGCTGGAACCCCGGACATCTATGTAGCAAGTTTTGGCTTGCGAGCTACGCCAAAAAGCAGCAAAACAATTACAGCCGTTCCACACGCAATCCCAATGGCTGAGGATAGACCGAGCGCAGCAGGAAGATAACCACAAAAGAGTGCAATACTCGCAACAGTAAGACTGTAAGGTAACTGCGTTCTCACATGGTGCAACGCGTCACAACTACTGGCGATAGAACTGAGAATCGTTGTATCTGAAAGCGGCGAGCAGTGGTCCCCGAAGATCGCACCATCAAGCACAGCACCAAGACAGATGATCGTCGTGAGTCCATAACTATCGCCGTCAAGTGAAAATGCCACTGGAATAGCAGTCGGAATCAGGATCGCCATGGTTCCCCAACTCGTGCCGGTTGCAAAAGAGGTCACCGATGCACAGATAAAGACAAAGATCGGGAACCAGAGGGGTGAGACAACATCACTGAGCATCGTCGCGAGAAAACCGCCTGTCATTAGCCGATCACAACTCGCTTTTAGACCCCATGCCAATAACAGAATACTCAAAGGTGTGAGGCTCCCCTTTATACCGTTCCAAATGATCGGCATAATCTCTGAAAATCGCAGTTTCGAGAGCCAACCTGCGCAAATAACGGAGATCACAAACGCGCTTGCTGCCGCACTTGCAAGCACCATAACATTATTCGCCTCCGAAAGCGCATTCCGCCAAGCAGTTAGCGAAAAAACAGATCCTGTGCCGTTGCTGTCTACCCAGAAGCCACCCAACAGCAATCCAAAAAGTGCTAAAAGCGGCAAAACCGCTGAAAAGGGTTGGACAACAGCATGGGGGGAACGGGTAAAGGATGCTGCGTGTCCGAGTGCCTGCGCGTCTGGGGCAGCAACGTCTCCTGTTGCTCGCGCACGCGTCTCTGCGTCACGCATCGGTCCGTAATCTTTACCACTCAGTGCATTGACAATAACGAAAATGATGGCAAGGACACAATAAAACCGAAAACCGAGCGCATCAAAGAACATCGAATACCCGTCACGCCCGAGTCCAAGCGTGCCCGATATATCCTCAAAGAGACCAACCTCATAACCGATCCACGTACTCACAAAAGCCAAACCCGCAATCGGTGCACTTGTGGAATCGACAAGGAACGCTAACTTCTCACGACTGACGCGATAGTGATCAGTGAGCGGGCGCATCGTCGGGCCGACAAGCATCGCATTGGAATAATCGCCAATAAAGATAATGATACCCATCAAGCCCGTGATAAATTGTGCCGAACGCGGTCCCCTCGCAAACCGGGAAAGCCAGACAACCACGCCATTGATACCACCAGAAGCGACCACCACAGAAATCGTCGCCATGATAAGACAAACAAACAGTACCACCCAGAAATTGAAAAGATCGATCCCATCATTTCCGACACTGACAGCACGCACGAACCAAACAACTTCTGTCAACAAGGTATTTGGTATAATACCTTGTTGATACCACGAAAGCAGAATTCCGACACCAACCGCGATACAGAGACTCGGAAACAACCGCCCCGTCACAATCGCCAATGTAACAGCAAGCAACGGTGGGATGATACTGTACCACAAAAGCGTTTCAGCATTGCTAACCTGTCCTGCACGCCACCAGCAAACAAAGCAGAGTACCAAAAAGATTAAAAATGCAATTACATACTTTAATTTAAAATTCATCAGTGTATCGGCGCACCCTCTTTCAACTCATAAGACTTACCTGCTCTTAATTTACGTGCATAATAGCAGCTTTCAGCGCAGCTTGCAAGCCAAAACCGCCATCGTCCCATAACCTATCAGATTATGTCGTCTTGTCCCATTGTAGCACAACCTGTTAGGTTGTGCAATCTTGTTACCAACGTCGGCAACCGATTAAGGAACTTCGCAACTGTTGCGAGTTCACCCAAACGCGACTGTTTGGATAGAGACTATACCCGATTGTCAAAAAACGTTTTTTGACATATTTCTGTAATTCAAGTAAAATTAATAGGAGAATTCTAATGAAGAACGCATTGTTTATAGGGCAAAGTACTAAATTCCCAAAATTACTCACAGTGCTGCTGTTAATAAGCGTATGCTGTCTTGCGGGCTTTTTACTCAAAAACGCCATGGGGCTCAGGCTTGATGTTGACTCTAATCCCGTGGGTTTTGGTGATGCCGATGGTTATAGTGACTTTTACTCGGTAAGGGTAATATCAGAAGAATAATACCAGAGGTTTTATCAGAACAATAGAGGACCCTCATGAAATACTTTCTCAACTATCTTTGTTTATGTTTGGTTTTCCATCTGCCACTCACAACGCAAGCAGAGCCTGCTGGCACAGTTCTCTATACATACCCAAGGGAGGATTACAGCGAATTGTGGATTACCAATTTGGAGAACACAATCATCCCACGGATGCTTTTTAAACATACAAGTGCGATTTATGAAATTGCCGCGCAAGAAAATGGCCCCCTCGTCGTCATGGTATCAGGAAAATCCGTTGTCCCTGGATTTACTTTTTTTGAGGTATTTCTTGTGAATAGAAGACATCCAGATAAAAAAGCGCGCGACCTAACACAGCATCGATTTGATGATATACTGGATCTTGACATCTCGGAAAATGGAGATATCATCTTCACCAACTATCATACTGACGGAGCTCCTCCACCAAAACGAGGCATATATCTCATTCCAAATCGTGAAATAGAGAAAGAAGTCCCAAAAGCCAGACTCTTAAAAGAGGTTGAAGCAGCTCGTGCCGTTTGGGCACCGGGCGGGAAGATGATAGCCTACGATATTGACGGCGGCCATGGCATTTATACCCTCGATGTTGGTACTAGAAAAGTTTCACAGATTAGCGATTTTGGGCGGTTTCCAGCCTTCTCACCGGATGGTAAAAAACTCGCTTTTGTTGGCACACCTTTCGTAGAGCCGCAAAATATTCACGTTGTTTCACTTGATAACCTGGAGGATCAAAAAATTATAGAACCCGCATCGCGATCAAATCTTGGACTTATTGGCAAACTCAAATGGACACCGGATGGGCAATATATTGTCTATAAAGGCAAAGGCATGCTTGCGGCTCTTATCAACGATGGACCTCACATAAAATTATTTGAGAATATTGTGGGACTGTACGAGTTTGATTGGGCAAGCAGCAAAGGGTACTCTGTGGAGCCAGCGAAAAAACTTACCACGCTCTGGGGCGCGCTGAAAACCGATAACAGACACAACAGATAACGTTTCGTCACTTACCCCCATTTTTTTCATGAATGTTTTTGTGTGAGGCGTTTGGTGAAAGAAAAGCGGTAAAATCAGCAGGACTTACGCAATTTTGACCCTCCCACGCGTTCTGAGCGGACTGAAAAAAACAGACAAGGTTCCCTAACACAACCTAACAGGTTATACGACAGAAGCATGGTTTCCTGCATAAGTCCCTTTTAAAACAAGAAACGATACATCGGCTGATTCGTCGTAATACCTATAAGACTCCATATACCACCAATGATAAACTCACCCAAGATTAGCCCTAAAAAAAATGGGATCAACCTGCGGTGCGCGCTCACTCCGCCGTGACGTAAGATAATCCACTTGATGACAGAACTCACCAAGATAGAGAACCAAAACACGTTCATTGACCAGCTGCTGGAGATAGCGAATCCTGCGGGATGGAAGGGCCACCAAAAAAGCCGCATCCGCATGATCATCAGGAAACCGGTGATGATAAAACCGATACACATCGCCACAATCGCTGGCACATCCGGTGCTCTCGGAGAAGTCAGCCAACTCTGGAGTCGGTTGAACGGCCGCCCTGCGAACCAATCGCGAGCACCTTCAATGTAAGAAATATGATAGAATGCCCAGAAAGAAGCAAATGTGCCAATAACGATCGCAATGCACATCGCAATTAGTAACCGCCGATTGGAAATGCTTGTCCGTTCTGCTAACTTAAATCCCTCCAAGATGTGTGGCATCGGATGCCCACGGTAGGCGCGGTTGAAAAAGAAAAGATACGCCATTATCGTTAGGTTGTGTGGACCAAGCAGGCGCGTCCCAAAGATACGAGGCATCATCTCATCGGGGCCAATGAAGTGCAAGTCGTGGACTGGTGAACCCAGCTCCGCTCGCATCCGAGTCACTGCCGTAGAGATCGCATAATAGATACCGAAAAACACAAGGATCACCCAGATAGACATGCCCGCCATTTTACAGAAACCGACAATAAAGACAAGGCTTGTAATAAGTCCCAATGTCGTTGCTCGGTAGGACATCGGTTCGTCTGTATCGTCAACGCGTCGGTCATTTCTGAACAACTTACGTCCAACTTGCGCAAGGTGTTTCCGGGTTGCCACAATCGCAATAACGAACAGACCGAGATACGCACCAAAAGACTGTTCATCCGTGAAAGGAAAATTTGGCATGCCGCGCACCCCCAAAGCATCCCCGAAAACTCGCTCTACCTTCCAGAAAATGTAAAAGAACCAACATGAAAACGACAGATCAAGTGGAATAAAGAACGCCATGCCTACCGCAAACGGAAAAACAGCAATAGGGGTCCACCCTACAGCACTCCACGGTTTCTGTGTAAAGAACGGACGCAAATCATAGAGGCTGCCACCTAAACTCGGAACAGTCGGATACAGATGATGGAGTCCGTTGAGAATATCAATTGTACCAGCAATCCCGAACCCAAGCCACATTAACTTGTTCGTTAATAAGTTCTTTCTACTGCCGCCTGTCAATTCAAGTGGTAACTGGATAATCGGGTAACTCAACTTCTCATGCTCTGTCCACTGCTTTCGGACGAGACTATTGATACACACCATTAGGAATACCATCGCACAAAGGAAACACCCCCAAGTGACAGTTGTTGTCAGCCAACCTTGCACGGTTTCCCATTCATAGAGCGTCGTTTCGCCCCGATAATACGTCGTTAAAAAGGTGTTCTCCTTAACAGCCATCCAATCCGGGATATACCGATGAAACAGGTCTGCCCAGTCGTTTTCCGGTGTCGCGTACCAGAACGCGTAAGGTATCATCGGTATCAAGACGCGAAGGACATCGTGCCCTGCCAATGAAGAAGCGATCGCCAGCATGACATAAATCGTCAGCAATTCGCCCTGCTGCAGCGCGATCCGAGGTGCCGTCCGAACCAAGATGAGGTTAACACCTGTGATCGCAAAGACACAGAAAATGACGTTAAAATAGAGGGAAATAGTCGTCGGATACCCCTGTCCAACAGAGTCCAAAATCCAGTACATATTCGGGATGATCAGCGCAGTGCCAAGCAGAATGGCCCGCCACGATGCCCCCAATTTAGTATTTCGACTATTTTGCTCGGAAAGATCTCTAAATCTATAAGGTTCTGAAGTCAATTGGATCCTCAAATTGCGAAGTGTTTTCTCCTTAGCATACGTCTTTAAGCGTTAGAATTTTTCTGTATTTGCTCTGGTCGAGATTCTAAAAAAAACTTTGACAACTTAGAGATATTTGCAATTAAGCGAAAACCACCGTGAAACGAAGTGAAACGGTG
>RKRO01000201.1 GCA_007571355.1 Candidatus Poribacteria bacterium
ATGGTCAATTCAATTGGACGACGATTGAAGACGAACCCCCACAGGGGCTGTGCGGCTCCGGGTTGATTTCGCTCCTCGCGGAGCTGCGCCGGAACGAGCAGATGAGCCCAAAAGGTGTTTTTGCAGATAGAAAGCAACGTATTATGTCACTTTTGCCAGAGCATGGCATTACCCTCTCACGCGAGGACGCGAGCAATCTGGCGCAGGCAAAAGCGGCAAACTACTGTGGACAATATATCGTTCTCCGACACTTCGGTTGCGTCCCGCAAGACATCACGACCCTCTTTTTGGCAGGCGGCTTTGCCAACTATGTTAACCTACAGGATGCAATCGAAATTGGGTTTCTCGCGCCTGTACCTGAGGCAAATGTCGTCAAGATCGGTAACGCTGCGGTCGCGGGTGCGACTGCAGTCCTTCTTTCTGATAAAAAGCGCGCCAGCGTTGAAGCCATAGTCAATAATATCGAGCATATTGAATTAGAAACAACCCCGGATTTCTTTGATATATTCGTGGAAGGTTGTCAATTCAAGCCTATGCCAGCAACATTGTAAGGAACACAGAAGTCTGAAACTCCCTTAATGAATATACGGAGAGAGACGTGAAACCATCAGCACACTTCACCGAACCGCAAGGTCCAATTAAAATCTTTCAAGAACGTTTAAAATCGGATGAACCGATCCTCTACGATGGCGGATTCGGCTCGCAGCTATTCGCACGCGATATAGAACTCGCGAACAGCGCACTCGCCAATGAACGCCATCCGGCTGAGGTTGTCGATATTCATGCAGACTATATCCGCGCAGGTGCTGAGGCAATTGGAACGAACACATTTGTAGCATCACCGCTCCACTTGGAAATGGCCGGACAAGACACATCGGACGCGCAACGTCTGATACGACTCGCTGTCCAACACGCAAAAACCGCTGCCGAGCAGAATGATAAACATGTTTATATCGCGGGCTCCGTCGGACCGTCTCCCGGCGCAATTGAGGCAGACAGCGGCGATACTACCTTTGGGATACCGAACGCGGATGCCAAAGAGGCACATAAATTAGTTATCCATACCCTTGCAGAAGAAGGTGTCGATTTCCTCTGCCTCGAAACGATGTTCTCCGCGAAGGAGGCAGCGATCGCTGTAGATATCGCACGTGAAACAGGGATCCCGATTGCCGTGAATTTGACGTACAAATGGACGAAGGAACGACGCACTGGCAAGGTCATATACCGGACAGATTGGGGAAACTCGCCTGCCGATCTGCTTGAGATTCTCGCGAACAACGAATTTTCGGAAAACGGCTCCCTGTTAGATGCCGTTAGTATCCTCGGGGTGAACTGTGGCGCGGAATCCAGACGTGACGAACACACCGGGATGCCTTACGCGATCGCTGGCGCACAGCAGCTGCAGACCGCACTCACTGAAAAACGGATCAACGGGAAATGGATGATGGCGTATCCGAATGCAGGCATGCCGAAGCTTGATGAAAACCATAACACCATCTATACGCAAACCCCTGAGCAGATGGCAAGCCATATTCCCGCACTTATCGAAGCCGGTGCTTATCTAATAGGTGGTTGTTGTGGCACGACACCAGAGCATATCAAAGCCTTCCGTGAGGCAATCGCGTCGTATCGTTCAGCACTACCATCTTAAGAAACGAATTGTAGCACAAACTGTTCGTTTGTGGGCTATACAGCGCGAAATTAACAGTGGACGCTACGGAAACCCGACTTTTATCAAACTCATGTCAAGAAAGTTTTTGGAGTTAGAATGGGACTCGTAACACTTACTTATAAAAGACCTCCTGACCGGGTGAATTACTTCCAACAAGAGTTGCTTTATCTGGACGACGATGTGATTGTCACGTCTCAACGTGTGAACCCATCTTCACCCATAATTCAAAACGGCGAGACGGTTTTAGCGGACAACTTCGCCGCGGTCTGGTTTGTGTTTACAGGGTTGTGGTATGATGTCGGCAAAATTTACAATCTAAATAACGAATGGACTGGCTATTATTGTGATATTATGAAGCCGGTCAAGCGGCGCATAAACACGGCGGGTGAACTTGACTGTTTTGAGATAACCGATCTGTTCTTGGATCTCTGGGTAAACCCAGACGGTAGTTATGAAATTCAGGATGAGGACGAATTTGAAGAAGCAATCCAAAATGGTGCGATTGACACTGAGTTAGAAATAAAAGCACGAGAGATTCTGGATGCATTGATCGATAAGGTTGAAGAGGGGCATTTAGATTCTCTTTTACAAGAGGTGTTTGATAGAGCACGGCTACCAGATTTGCAGGATTATGTAGAAAAATTACTTTGAGGATTGAAGGGGGAGAAGAAATGGCAACATTGGCAATAAACGGTGGCGAACCTGTCCGAACAGCGGGTTTCCCTACATGGCCCACACAGGATCCTGCCGATATCGAAGCATTTGAAAGTATCTACAAGAGCGGACAATGGGGGGTTGGTGGACCGAAAGTCCCCGAATTCGCACAACAATTCGCCGAATTCCAAGGCGCGAACTATGGTGTCTGCGTCAATAGCGGCACCTCGGCACTCTATATCGCTCTGAAAGCGGCAGGCGTTTGTCCCGGCGACGAAGTTATCACGACCGCTTACACCTTTCAAGCAACCGTCGTCGCGATTCTGATGACACATGCCGTGCCAGTCTTTGTCGATACGGCTCCTGATAGTTTTCTGTTGGATGTCTCCAAAGTTGAAGCCGCGATTACGGAAAAGACGAGAGTTATCCTACCCGTTCATATCGCGGGCTATCCAGCAGATTTGGACGCGCTTGTTGACATTGCGAATCGGCATAACCTTGGGATTGTCGAAGATTGTGCGCAAGCCCACGGTGCCGAGTGGCGTGGACGCGGAGTCGGGAGTTGGGGACATTTCGGGTGCTTCAGTTTCCAGTCCTCGAAAAACCTTTGCGCTGGCGAGGGTGGCATCGTCCTGATAAATGATCGTGAATGCTATGAACGCGCGTATGCATTGCATAACTGCGGTCGCACGCTGCCCGATGCCGAATTCGGAGACGCTGAACCCTTCGGCGGCAACTTCCGAATGACAGAATGGCAAGCCGGACTTCTCCTCTCCCGTTTAACTCGGCTTGAAGTTGAGACCAATCACCGACACCAAAATATGCGATGGTTAGACGGTTGGCTCGGCGAGGTGCCGGGCATTAAAGTCACACCACTGGACCCGCGTGCGACGCGCGGCGGATGCCACGGTTATAAAGCACTCTTCGACTCTGAGGAGTTTGAAGACATCTCACGTGAGACCTTTCTCCGCGCGATGCGCGCGGAGGGGATACCGATGGGATATTGGTACAGCACCCCTATGTATCGTGCCTCATTTCTTACCTCTAATTTATTCGGTCAAGGTCTCAATTATGACGATGTACACTGCCCTGAGACCGAAAAAATATGTCAAACAGGTCTTTCCCTCAGCCAAAATGTCCTCATGGCGACCGAAGAGGACATAGAAGACATTATTAAGGCTGTTATCAAGATCCGCCGAAACGTGGGTGAATTAAAAACCGAGACGGCCTGAAGTGAGGTACCGGTAATTGCCA
>RKRO01000568.1 GCA_007571355.1 Candidatus Poribacteria bacterium
ATTCTCCGTAAAAGGTGATAATGGCAAAAGCGAAGTGCTCTTATCTGCCGACGAACACGGCGGGGTTGTATCCATCCGAAACGAAACGGAGCAAGAGGTTGGAACGTTTCGTGTTTCCGAGAAGGGCGACGGCGTGTTGAGAATCTTAGATAAACAAGGAAAACAGACAGGCAGCATGCCCTAAAACACGCAGACGTATTGCCCGGCCACCATTTTCGTTTCTGCGGATGTCTCAAGGACAATCTTTGAAAACCTTGCGCCTCGAAAAGCAACACCGCCCTTGGACAAAATACCTCACCGGGTGTCTCATCATAGGCCTTTTGCTCGTTGTATTGTTTATCCGTGTTCAGGGAACCCAAACGCTGCCCACCGGACTGTTCAGGGGCCCGGATGCGTACCATTACTACTGGTTGGCACATCTCATCTCCGAAGCGGGGCACCTCCCCGCGCGCGACATGCACCGCTGGCTGCCCCTCGGCAGAGATTTAGGACAAACCCTCAACCTTTACGGCTACGCCTTTGCTTACGCATATAAAGTGATCGCGTCCCTATTTCCCAATGTCACGCTTTACCACATCTGCCTTTAGAAAATTTTGAGCAAAGCTATGTAAAAGTTTGAGAAATCCACTATCCCCCGGACATCCAAACCGATCCGAAATACCTCAAAACAGGATACCCCAAAATAGACTCGGACTTACCAAGCCAATAACACCGCTCACAAACCTCATCACGCTCACCCCTTTGTGTCATTCCTCTGTTCAGACACCAACGCCAAAATGCGTAAACCTACTTACTTTCGCCTTCTTGACTCACAAAATCGCTACACTGCAAGATTATACTTGCATATCCTCAATAAATCGTGTAAACTAAAGTCAGTTTTAGGGTTTTTCGATGAGAAATAGATGTTATCCTCCGTTTCCATCCAGAAAGGAGATTTTTTGATTAATGGCGCAAAAACCGAATATTCTATTCTTGATGAGTGATGAACACAGTCCGCACGCGATAGGGTGTGAAGGGAATCCCATCGTCCAGACACCGAACCTCGACCAACTCGCAGTAGCCGGCACCTATTTTGAGAGTGCTTATTGCCAAGTCCCGCTCTGTACACCGTCTCGGATGTGTATGCTAACCGGTAAGCATGCGCATCGCTGTTCAGCGTGGAATAACGGATCCATTCTCTTCCCCGAACACCTCACAATGCCTGCCCATTTCGCGCAGCACGGTTATGCAACCGCCCTTGTCGGTAAGATGCACTTCGGCGGAAAAGAACAGCACAACGGCTTCCAGAATCGCCCGTACGGTGACTTACGCGGCACTGCTGGCCACCAAACCGACCCACTAAATCCGCCATCTCGCATACGGGGACGTACCCGGCTCGCAGGTGTCACAGAGATCCCAAGCAGCCTTCTACAAGAACGCGTTATTAATGGAGAGACCCTTGAATACCTAAGATCCCAACCTTCAGATCAACCCTGGTTCCTGCTTGCAAGTTACAGCCGTCCGCACTTCCCGCTCACAGCACCCAAACGGCTCCTCGATAAGTATTGGCCCGATAATGTAGATCTGCCAAATATACCCCCAGGGCATTTAGAGCAGACGCACCGCTTCGCGAAAGGTTTACGAGATAATTTCAACACGCAGGATATCCCGCCTGAAGAAACAAGAAAAGCGCGCGCCGCCTACTACGCCTGTTGTGAGTTTTTGGACGAAACCGTCGGGGATCTTCTTACACTTTTGGAACGTGACGGGTTTTTGGAGAACACCATCATCGTCTATACAACTGATCACGGTGAGATGGCAGGCGAACACGGACAATGGTGGAAATCGAGTTACTACGAAGCTGCAGCACGCGTACCGTTGATCGTCTGGGATAAGCAAATCCAGCAATCCCACGGCACCAGAGTGACAGCCCCTGTTGAGCTAAACGACCTTTTCCCCACACTATGCGCGCGGGCAGGCATCCCTATCCCCGAAGATTTGGATGGTGCCGATTTAACGAATCTGATGTCGGGTAACGCCAACGGCTGGCGCAATACCGCCATCACGGAATATTGGGCACCACAGACCACGGGGCCAATGCGTATGCTCCGAACGCCTCGCTACAAATATGTCGCCTTCCCTGAAGATGAATCCATCCTCTTCGATCTGGAAACAGACCCCGATGAATTTGAGAACCTATCCGGCAAACAAGAACATAAAGAATTAGAAGCATCTTTACACAAACAACTCATGGAAGGATTCTCATGGGAATCTGTCGACGAACAGATGGCAGCGGATAAAATACGCAGCCAAGATTTCAAGGCACCATGGGGTAGCGGGACACCGAATCAGT
Source organism: Candidatus Poribacteria bacterium (assembly GCA_007571355.1). Taxonomy (GTDB): domain Bacteria; phylum Poribacteria; class WGA-4E; order WGA-4E; family WGA-3G; genus WGA-3G. The sequence continues at coordinate 2,333 of RKRO01000568.1, forward strand.
ATACGCTGCCTGATGGACGCATCGTTGATGCAGAGACCTGTCTCTATAATCCTTCACTGAGAGACGAGAATTGAGAAAACATATCACCTGATGCGAACAATAGAGGACACTTACACGCTTGACTGCGAATACTTTTAAGGACAATTTTGGGGAAAACGGCAGGCCGAATACAAAGATTCGGTTTTCTGCTATTCTTGTAGGGCTGCTTTTGGTGAGTGCAATGTGTGCGATCACACCCTACAACAACTATTTCCTACAAAATACCAAGATTGCAGGCAACCATCTCCCTGTCGGTTCAATCTTCGGACTCCTCTTTCTGGTATTTCTCGTCAATCTGCCGTTGCGTAAATTCCTGCGGAGCGGGCGTTTCGCCTTCTCCGCACTCGAACTGACCGTCATCTGGATGATGCTAATCGTAGCAGTCGGCATTCCATCAATGGGATTGCTGCAATTTCTGCTGCCATCTCTCGTCGCAGTGCGCTACTTCGCAACGACCGAAAACGATTGGGCAGAAACGCTACATCCACACATCCCCGAATGGCTTGTCGTCACGGATGCGCGGGCTGTGACAGATTTTTACGAAGGGCTTGCGCCAGGCGAAAACGTTCCGTGGATACCTTGGATTCAGCCGTTACTTATCTGGGGACTCTTCGTTCTTGTCTTCTATTTTACGACGCTTTGTCTATCAACGATCCTCCGAAAACAGTGGGTAGAACGCGAACGGTTCTCGTTCCCCCTAATTCAGATTCCGGTACAACTCGCCGCAGAACCAGCATCTGGCACACTTCTCAACGCCTTTTTCAAAAATAAACTCCTTTGGGCAGGGATGGTGCTGCCGGTGGTGTTACATCTCATTAACGGGTTGCATGCCCACTTTCCAAATGTGCCAGAAATCCCGCTCATCTATAACATTCACCGCGCTTTTACCGAAAAACCGTGGCATACGCTCGGATGGTGGCCCGCGATGCGGTTCGTCATCTATTTCTCCGTTATCGGGATCGCTTCTTTATTGACACTGGAAGTGTCGTTCAGCCTCTGGTTCTTCTTCCTCTTTTTCAAACTCCAATATATCCTCATGAATGCAATCGGACTCGGCATCGGGCCGTGGGTGAGCTGCAGCCGTCAGGTAATGGGCGGGTACCTCGTCTTTGTTCCTGCGGTCTTCTGGATAGGTCGTGAACACATTGTAACAGTCTTTAGAAAGACCTTCGGGCTTGGGTATGCACGAACAACAGCCACAACCACAG
>RKRO01000004.1 GCA_007571355.1 Candidatus Poribacteria bacterium
TCCCCGAAAAACGGCGATTTTTAGAAACCCAACCCCCCTTGATCCCCCCTTATCAGGGGGGAAGGCGGACGCTCAGCGGAAAAGTGTCTGCTTTAAGCATTTATCAAACTGGCGTTATTTTACGAGTTTTGTGAGGGTTTTAACCAAAACTGGCATCACTGCATAAACCATAACATATTTGGCAAAAAGTGTCAACAAAAAATCGAACGCTTTTGAGATGTAATATATGTTTTGGCTTGATTTTTTCGTTGCAGTCTGTTATCATTTTAACCCATAAATAGTATTACGCAACGAAGGAAATGCATGGCAAATTATCAAGAACTGGCGAATCTCGTTTGGACTGTGGCAGATGATGTGCTCCGAGGCTTGTTCAAACAGCATGAATACGGCGACATCACGCTCCCGTTTCTGGTGCTGCGCCGATTGGACTGCATCTTAAACGAGAACGGACGAAAAGAGAAAGCCATCAAGACCTACGACCAGTTTAGAGACAAGGTACCCGAAGAAGCACTGCCGCCCATTATTCTAAAAGAGACAAATACCAGTTTCTACAATATCTCCCAGTACGACCTCTCTCGACTGAAAGCAGACCCAAACAATATCCGCCTCAACTTTGAAAACTACCTCGCCGGATTTAGCGAGGATGTTCGGGACATCATCGAAAACTTCAACCTTGAGGGATTTATCGAACGGTTAGACAAAAACAACCGCCTCTTCATTTTCTGTGATAAGTTCACGGAGGTCGACCTCCACCCCAATAAAAGTAGACAACCACACGATGGGGCAGGTCTTTGAGGAACTCCTGCGCCGGTTCTCGGAGATGTCCAATGAAACCAGCGGAGAACACTACACACCGCGGGATGTCGTGCGGTTGTTAGTGTCTTTGCTGTTTGCGGAACACCGTGAAGATTTGCGCGGGCAGGGACTTGTCCGCAGTATCTTTGATCCATGCTGTGGGACAGGGGGGATGCTGACAGTGGGGAAGGAATACTTCCGCGAACAAATTAATCCGGATGTCGATATTCGGCTGTTAGGGCAGGAACTCAACGCGCAAACCTACGCAATCTGCAAGTCGGATATGCTCATCACTGGAGAAGATCCCGATAATATACAACTCGGGTCCAGCCTCTCTGACGATAAATTCCAAGGGCAACGTTTCGATTATATGATCACCAATCCTCCTTTCGGTGTCAGTTGGAAATCTGACGAAGGCACGGTGAAAGCGGAATCCCAAACTGCCAATGGCAGATTCTCAGCAGGTACGCCTCGAACTTCCGACGGATCGTTGCTATTCCTGCAACACATGCTTTCTAAGATAGAGGCCCGCGGCAGCCGCATCGGAATTGTGTTTAATGGATCACCTCTTTTCACGGGGGATGCCGGGAGCGGCGAGAGTGAAATCCGACGCTGGATTATTGCGAACGACTGGTTGGAATGCATTATCGCGCTGCCTGAAAAACTGTTTTTCAACACCAGTATCGCTACCTATATTTGGATATTAACGAACCGAAAATCAGCGGCACGACAGGGTAAAATCCAACTGATCAATGCCGTCGACTTCTTTGGGAAGATGAAAAAGAATCTCGGGGACAAAAACGCTTTTATCTCTGAGAACCATGTTGGTCAAATCGTTGAATTATACACCAACTTTGAAGAGACAGAACACGTCAAAATCTATCCAAACGATTTTTTTGGCTATACGAAGGTGACGATTGAGAGACCGCTCATCGACGAAGAGACAGGAGAGATCGCCCGAGACAAGCGTGGGAATCCGAAACCGGATACCAAGCGTCGAGACCATGAACGTGTGCCGCTCACAGAAGACATTGATGCCTACTACCAACGCGAAGTGAAACCGCATGTCCCTGATTGTTGGATAGACAGAAAGAAGGATAAGGTAGGTTATGAAATCAACTTCAATCGGTATTTCTATCAGTATACGCCGCTGCGGTCCCTGAAAGAGATTGCAGACGAATTGTTGGCATTGGAGCGGAAAAGTGAAGGCTTACTGAATGAGGTTTTGGATTATGATTACCGAGATCAGAGCAAAGAATTTTAAATCATGGCAAGATACGGGCGCGCTACCGTTTGCACCACTCACCGGGCTTTTCGGCGCGAATAGCTCAGGCAAAACCAGTATCTTACAAGTCCTGTTGATGTTCATACAGACTGTAGAATCTCCAGACCGCAATCGTGTCCTACACTTCGGTGATGAGCGCTCCCTTGTGGACTTTGGCACTTTCTATGATTTGCTATATACGCATAAAACCGATCTAACACTTCAATTAGATATGTCATGGGAATTATCCAAGCCCTTGCCTTTTAGTAGAACTTCTCTTTTTCCGGTTAACAACCTTACGTTCCACACAAAAATCCGAGAAGAAAACGACCGTATTCTCGTGGAGTGCTTCCATTACACAACTGAAAGCAACAAATTTGGAATGAGACGAAGCATCAAGCATAAGAAAAGAGGAAGCGATCAGTATGAACTCCTTCATGGAAATTATCCGGCGGTACGAAACCCCGGACGCGCGTGGAATTTACCCCCACCAGTGAAATGCTACGGGTTTCCTGACGAAGTGAGTGGGTACTATCAAAACCTCGGTTTCCTCTCGGACTTTGTGCTCGCCTTTGAAAACCTATTTTCGCAGATCGCCTATCTCGGACCCCTGCGCGAGTACCCAAAACGCAGTTATATCTGGTCTGGCGAACGCCCGCAAGATGTCGGTATAAGTGGAGAAGAAGCCATCCCCGCTTTGCTCGCAGCGCGCGCCGAAGGTTTGACTTCACCCCGACTCGTCAATGTGAGACGTGCCCATAAGCCCATTGAGCATCGGATTTTAGAATGGCTCCAAGAAATGGAATTGATCCACTCGTTTTCGCTTGAACCCATCGCTGAGAACCGGAAGGATTATGAATTCCGTGTCAAAAAAAGTCCAAACAGTTCCGAAGTCCTGATTACCGATGTCGGTTTTGGCGTTTCACAACTCTTGCCTGTTCTTGTGTTATGTTACTATGTCCCAGAAAATTCAACGATTATCCTTGAACAACCAGAAATACACCTACATCCGAAAGTCCAATCGGATTTAGCAGATGTGCTTATTGATGTCGTAAAAAATCGAAACGTCCAGATTATTCTTGAGAGTCACAGTGAACATCTGCTGTTACGCTTGATGCGTCGGATGGCTGAGGAGCGGCTTTCAGCAGACGACACGGCACTCTATTTTTGTCAAATCAACGACGGCACCTCCACAATCGAACGGCTCAACATGGATGAATACGGCAACATCCGAAATTGGCCCCAGGACTTCTTTGGTGATAGCACAGGTGAATTAATTAAAAAGACAAAAGCTGAAATGCGGCGGCGGATGACATACGACAATTGCACGGGAGCACCGGAACGGAAAAGCGAAGGAAACCTGCTGAATGAGGTTTTAGCGTTATAATCTACTTGGTAAAAAGTAAAAAATATGGCATAATATCTTAAGGTTAAAAAATTTTTAATCTTGATCAGCCTTTTCAGAGGTGAGGAGTGTGAAGTGCTACCGTTTGTTCAGACCAAAAAACAGTAAAGTAT
>RKRO01000052.1 GCA_007571355.1 Candidatus Poribacteria bacterium
GCCATCACCGTTCACATCCACGGAGGCGTTAGTTGGTACACGCTTGCCTAACTGTTGGGCAACGAGGATCATATCCAGAATGCTGACTTGTCCATCGCGGTTCACATCTCCAATAGCGAGGTGGCCCGCTATAGAAATAGCAACCTCATGTGGACCGGCGGGGATGGGCGCGCCGCTCATATCCCCAAATTGGAAGTTCTGCAAGGTCAGTTGCGTGTCTCCGACTGCTTTTGCCTCGAACGTCACAGAGAGCAGGGTGCCGGTGCCAGCGGTCCCGGTTTCAGCGATCCGCGCGGCACTGAGTCCTGTAATTTTCCCCGCGGTGTTATTGATCGTGCCTTTTTGGAAGAAGGTTGTGCCCCCTTCACCTTTGAGAAAATCGCCTTCGCTGACTTCAATCGCTTCAAGCATCGCAGGGTCAAACGCAATATCAAATTGCCAACCCGCTAAATCAATGAAGTTTTTCGCACGGATATCAACCGTAAAAGTATCACCGGCATGAAGTGACGTTTTAGAAAAAGCATAGCCTACACCCGGATTGGATACCCGATATTCCGTGCCAGGTTCAAAACCAAAAAAGAAAGCCTGGGGAGGATTCATCCTACCATTACAACTTATTAACAATACGTTTTTCCCTTTTTTTAGCGTGACAGGAGAGAATTCTTGGTAATTCACAATCCATGGCCATACAGGATCCCTTTTTTTGATTACTAACTCTCCATTCATCCACACATTCCGGTAAAAACTGCTTCCTGCAAATATGTTCACATGCTGCTCCCGCGGTGAATACAAGGTGATAGAACCATAAAAGACATAGTTCTGTCCCTGCCTAAATTCAAAAGCGTTTTCTTGTTCAAAGAATCTGCCGAGATTGTTATAGTTACTACGCAAATTATCATAATTATAGGACTCAAGTGACCCTGCTAACCATACACTCTCCCCAACTGCCTGTCCCTCTGTTGCCCCGAAAGTAGCAATGTGCTGTTCTGTAACTTCACCACCAGAAGCTGCTGCCAGATGGTCTATGGAAAGTCCGCCCTCTACTTGTGGTAGCAACAGCCATAGCCAGGGCCCCTCAATTTTGTCTCCCCCCTGCGGAAAGCCGGGGTTTTGAAACCATTCGAATATCTCAAGATTTTTGCGTATACCATCTAAGAGGGAGAAGTCCTCTATGTTATTCGTATGAATTATTAACGTTTTTAAGTTGTGTAAGGATGCAAGTGACGAAATATCTGCAATTCGATTTTCGGGAAGGTGCAGACTTTCCAAGTTAATGAGTCCAGATAGTATAGAGATATCCGAGATTTCGGTGTGAAAAAGATCGAGATGTTTCAGATTTGTCAAGTCTGCAAGCGGTGAAAAGTCTGATATGTTATTGGTATGCGGGAAACCCAACCATTCGAGTTTCGTCAGGCTCTTTAAAGGTGAAAGATCGGTTGCTTTGCAGTCATATAAGAGCAGTCGTGTTAAGTTCGTCAAGCCTGCAAGGGGTGAAAGATCTGATATATTAGAGTGTAGGGTGTCTAACTTTCTCAGCTTTGTGAGTCCTGCCAAAGGAGCAAGGTCTGATATATAGGTTCGCGAAGCATCTATTACTTCAAGATTATGCAAAGACGCAAGCGGTGAAAGGTCAACGACTTTTGTACCGTTCAAATATACCTCTTGTAGTTTTGTCAAGCCTGCAAGCGGTGAAAGGTCAGCAACTTCTGTACCGTTCAAATTTATCGTGCGGATTTTTGTCAAACCTGTGAGGGGTGAAAGATCTGATATTGACGTGTAATCGATTATTAAAACTATTAAATTCGTTGCGGCTTCAAGCCCTGTCAGACTGCGTATGTCGTCGTTGAAATGCGCGATAAGTTCTGTCAATGCTGCCATCTCTGCCGCTGTAATCGGAGCATTCGGTGCCTTGCCAAGTGCCTCGGCGATGGCAGCGCGGAGGTTAGCATCCGGAATATGAACATAACTCCCGGGCAACACCTCTGTCTGCGGCACAATAGGCGTATCAACACTTGCATCCGGAGAATAGAGTGCCAGGACAATCTCGCCGAACTGCTCTGTCCATGCATCGCGTTTCACGCTGCCATTCGCACCTTCCAACGACAGCAACCCAAGATTTTGCAAACGCACATCTTCACGAACTTTTTGTAAAAACGCACCCGTTTCTAAACCAACGGCAGCCGCCGCGTGTGACGCATCTACGGGTCCCTGAAATATCTCATAGAAACGTTGAACAGGCTCTATCCCACCAAACACACCCCCCGTCGCTTCTAAGGCCTCACGAAAACGTGCCGTATCCGCCGCAACCAAGGCATCCATCTCCGATTCCTCCACATACAAACGCAACACTTGGGCTCTCACAGGCGAGTCAGGCTGCCGCAAAACAACCCCACGCACCTCATCCTCAAACGTCTTCATGCCCTCCGTGTGACACCCGATGCACGATAAACCATTCCGAACCGCAGGATCACTCGCCGCCGGGTTAGAAACAATATCTGTCGGGGCAACATCTATACGATTGCCTGCCGCATCCGAAATATAATACCCTTGTAATCCATTCGGCAGGTTGAAAACAACCTCGCCACCATCGTGCTGAAAATTCAACGGGTGCGTGATGATGTTCTGACGGCCAGCACTCCCCGCAAAGTCGTAACTCTTCCAATACGCACCATACCGAGACTCATGTCGCTCCACAACCCGATTGTGATTGGAGACACCTGACTCACTGAAACCCGCACGCCAGGCGCGGACCCCCGGAGCATCCAGCAGATTCCGGACGACATCCACTTCTAAGTGGTCCTCCAGTTCTCTGTCAGTCTCTGGCAATGCCAGAATGTCATGGTAGAGAGGCGGCAGGGACGCGTTCGCCAGAAACCAATCTACATGGACAAACGGCACTTTGCAGTTCATCTCTCCCTGCAGCGTCGTCAACTTTTCACGCAGTGCCGTCTGTGTCGGTGCGTCAAACGTAATGTGATACGGATACAAGATTTCTATGGATGCCCAGGCATCCCGTACATCCCACTCATAATGGCGGAGGTCAATGTAGAAGAGCGTCTCTGCTGCGTCAATGGGGTGTGGATTGATCACCTGCCGTCCCCAGGAGAGGCTATTGATGAGTTTCGCGAGGGCGCGCTGGTAAGCAGAGAGTGCCTCTGGTGTCTCGCCTGCGTTATAGAGATGTGTGATTGAAAAATAACGGGCGAAGGCTCTGTCAAAAGCAGGCAGGCTATTGAGGTGGTTTTCGATCGTTGTGAGCATTTCGGCGTGTGAGATGAAGGGGGTGTCCGGTCTGGGACCGGCATCCCAATCGGGTGCGCCTGCTTCAATCCAGAGCCGAATGGTCTCCAATGCTTGTTGAGAGAGGGGTGGTGCGTTGAGTGGCATGCGTTTTGCGGTATCTGCTACGATGAGCCGCTGATAGAAGGATGAGGCTTGCGGGTTTCCGGGTATGATTGCCCCGCCGGGGGCGGTCAGTGTTGCGTGGTCAATGATGAGTTGCTCTGTGAAGGCACCGTTCTCCCCGTGGCAGTTGAGGCAGTGGTGTTCTATGAGGGCATACGCCTGTTGCGCAAGG
>RKRO01000050.1 GCA_007571355.1 Candidatus Poribacteria bacterium
ATATAATGCTCTTAAACGTGATTGTTAGAAACGTGTGCCTTATTTTCTTGACATCGTTTAACTTTAAGGTAAAATTATGCGAAATAATGAAGTTTTCTCTTGACAAAAACGACTAATTTTCGTATAATTGGCAAAAATTCGTATTTTAACCTTTACAAAGTTTGCATTTTTTGCTAAACTTTGAGGTACTCGTTTAGACATTAGACTTTCGGGCGAGGCATTTAGCACGACCAATCGTATTTTTTGCAGTTAACTGTTTTCGCGAAACTCTATTCTCAACGTGTCAGTCCGTTCTCACCGCTTTGCGGAGAGAACAACAAACGAAATAGCCCTATGTTACTCGACTTAACGAGAATATGATCGTGGGTTCCAACAGGCGTTGAAACGTATAATCAACCCCAAAAACGGAACCAAAGTTTCCTAAGGACGCAACTTCATAAACGTTCTTATGAAAAAGGACCAGAAGTTTTTACGACACCCCATCCGAAGGGTGTATTTTGATAAACCTACAATTTTTTAAGGAGTTAACTCTAATGGCAAAATTGTTTAGAATCTTCGCTTTAGTATTTGCAGCCTTGTTTGCCCTTTCACTCATAGTCGGTTGCGGCGGGGATGCTGATGAAGAAGAGGCAGCTGCTGATGCTGCTTTCTCAAGTGCGGCCCCCGCAAGCGGTGACCTTGCATCGAACGGCACAATCACTGTCACCTTTGACAACGACCCCGGCGATGTAACGGCGAGCCAAGGTACCGTCGCAGGTTCCGGTAAATCTCGTACAATCTCGGGACCGTTCACAGCAGGTGCTTTGAGCCTCACGCTCACTTGGACAAACGGTGGCGGCAGCCATACGCTCACCTACAACGTCACTGCACCAGATACTACGGCACCGACCGTCACAGGCGGAACCGTCTCCGATGGTGATGAAGATGTTGATCCCGCAGAAATCAATGATGGCGGAATCGAAATTACCTTCAGTGAAGAAGTCAGTGGTAACATCGCCCTGCAGACCGAAGCTGGCGACAACGTTGGTTGGATCGGCACAGTTGATGGCACAACGGGTACGCTCGAACTCGTCGCAGGTAAAGAGATCGGCAATGAGACGACTTATGTTATCAAAGGGACTGTCTCCGATGGTGCCGGTAACGAACTTGCTGTCGAAGTCACCTTCACAACTGCAGCGAAAGAGTAAATTTGAGGCTATTTCGATAACAAAGGCAGCGTATCTCCAATACGCTGCCTTTTTTTTGAAGGCGTTATCAGTATTCAGTTAACAACCGTTCGTTAAAGAGACATCTGATTAATCACAGTATCTCTTAACCGAAAACTATTAACCCTATAGAAATGCGTATACAAGATTTCAGGAAGCTGCAGGTGTGGAAAAATCTTACGACCTAGGCCTTACGGATCTCTACCAACTAACATCCCAATTCTATTTTCCATTTACACAATTTCTGCATTAATGCTATAATACACCCAAAAGACACCATACACATATCAAACAATCCGAGACTACCACTTAAAACTGAGTGCCGATAACCAATAACCACTTTTTTTGAACGGTTTTCGAAAAATTGTTGTCTAACCAATTAGTCAGTTAGAAACCTTGAGGAGTAAAGTTCGGTGGATAGAACAGAAGCCTTGCTCATTGCCGATCTCTGTGAAGGTGACGAGACAGCATTAGCACCCTTAATCGAAAGATACAAACGGATGGTTTACCGTCTTGCGGTACAGATTACCAAAAACCGTGCCGATGCCGACGATGTCATGCAAGAAACCTTTATTAAGGTCTACCGCTCAATTCACACCTTCCGAAAGGATGCTACTTTCGAGACGTGGCTCTACCGGATAGTCGTGAACGAGGCACTCAACTTTGTTAAACGTAGAGATCGACACCGGGAATGCACGCTTGAAACAGTCGCGGAAACGGAATACGAATCAACGGTTCGCTACAGAGCGCAGGTGGCGAACGATCCGCACGCCCAGGCAGAGAAGGCAGAACTCCGGCAACACGTCACAACAGCAGTGAACAGTTTACCGCTTAAGCATCGGACAGTCGTTATCCTCCATGAATTTGAGGGACGCACGCACGCCGAAATCGCCTCAATCCTTAATTGCTCCGAGGGGACAGTCCGTTCACGGTTGCACTACGCACGCAAGAAACTCCGAACGCTTCTCAAACCGTATATGGATGCCAGAACAATATAATTGGAAGCACACAGTCTTGTGGAGAAAATTGATGAGATCCAAGTGCCATAAAATAGAACGCCTTGTATCTGACTATATAGACAGCACGCTGTCCGAACGGCAAACAGCCGATGTGACATCGCATATCCGTACCTGCCGGTCGTGTAAACGAGAGGTGGCCGAGCTGATAAAGACGAAGCACCTTCTCAAAAATTTCTACATTGAACCGGAGGCACCCGACACTTATTACGCGCAGTTTACAACACAGCTTCGGCAACGGATCGAAGAAAGCGCGCCGACTGCTCCGCATCAACGGATCGCTGCAACCGCAACGCGATTCGGCTGGCAGCTGTGGACAGAGATGTACCGATATACCGACTATTACCGACTCAGCAGATTCATCTCCATTAGGCAACACGCACTGCCTTACTATGTGCTCGCGTTCACGATGATGATGTTAATCGTGACACCGTTCCTGTTAACATACTTTCCACTCGACAACGGTGAGGAACACTTCCGTTCATCAACTACTGCTGTACAACCCGCTGTAACGCAGGCAGTCCAGCAAGATAATACTGCATCATATCAGGTCGGCACCCGTCGAAATCTCAATAGTGAACGGATGACCGAAACTTCCCCTATAGATTCCGGTTCGGACATCTGGAAATTCACAAATGACCGTGTTGTAGATGGCTATATTTTTACAACACTTCATAAAGGGGGTTCCGATACTGTACCAAGCGTTACGTTAGATATCGATTCCGAATTACTCACCTATGCAGAATTCTCCGCACAAGATGCAATCTCGGAACGTCTAACGGGTCGAGATGTACTCACCGATAGAAGGTATGCCCTCCTGCTGTTACGTGGTATCAACACAAGACAGGACGCGCGCCAGCAGTACCAACGGAAACGGAGTGAATTTAGAGGATTTTCACACAAATTGTTGGACGTACCGCTCGAAATGATGCCTGTCGAAGCCGGATACGATCTGATAGAATTATAAGCAAGATAGTCATAAGTTGACAGTTATAAGTTAAGAGCCTGTGTCTGGTACATTTTCTATTACCGCCACAATAACACGCTTAACCGACCACTTATAACCAATTAATATCTAATTTCATTGACGCGTTTTCAGTGCGTTGATGTAAACAAGGAGAAAATAATGAACCCAAGAATTTTGGGAATTATTGGAGGCCTCGCTTTAGTCATAGCACTCCTTTCACCTTTCATGATGGGCAGCTCTAAAAAGGTCGAACAGCTCTACCGCGACGCTGAAGACCTATATGGACAGGCGGATTATGAAGGTGCAATTGCGAAATATAACGAGGCACTCGAAGAATCAACGAAGCGCGGCGTGAAAACCGAAGTTATTGACAAGGACTTCAC
>RKRO01000357.1 GCA_007571355.1 Candidatus Poribacteria bacterium
AACCCTAAGATCCTGTTGACGTTTCACTCGCCAAAAGACTCGGAAGTGCGTAGAGATATAGATATTGTTGCTGGCTGAGATCCCCTCGGTTTAGTCTCTCGAAAACTTACCTTGACAGGTACTCGAATTAAAAGGTAAACACAACCTATAAATCTGACTTTCAGAATTTTAACTTGATAATGGACATGGCACATGTTATAATGGGAAGGGTGTTCCACAACTTGTGCAGACGATTGATCAGTTGGAGAGATGAATTATGGAAAAATTTGCGTATCCGTTTAGTATAACTATACTGCCACCTGAAGAAAGTGGTGGTTATCTCATTGAATTTCCTGATTTGCCAGGGTGTATTTCTGATGGAGAAACAATTGACGAAGCAATAACTAATGGAAAGGACGCGCTTTTCTGTTGGATAGAAACAGCAAAGCAGTACGGCGATGAGGTGCCTCAGCCTAGCCCAGATGCACACCCGCCTGCGCTTGCTGAAAGTGGAACGGAGCAAGCAGAAAATCCATTATAGCCTTCCTCAAAATGTTGAGGATGCTTATTACCGCTTTACACCTGTACGCATTGAACTCGCCAGCAAGAACAATTATGACACAAAAAACAGGGTTCGCCTATCATTCAGACTACCTTAATCACGATACCGGTCCGGGACATCCTGAACGACCGGATCGGTTACGTGCAAGTTTAGCAGCACTTCAACAAAGCGGTGTATGGGATCAATTGCACCCCATTGAACCAACCCCGGCAACGCTTGAGCAGATCGCTTACGCGCATAATTCCGCCTACAACGAACATATCCGCCTACACTGTGAACGAGAGATCCCGCTCACTTACGATACAACTGTCTGTCATGAATCGTTCGATATTGCGCTGCTTTCAACAGGCGGTGTCCTGCAAGCAGCGGATGCAGTCGCAACCGGTGAGGTAAAAAACGCTTTTGCGATGGTACGTCCACCCGGACACCACGCCACGCCCGGACAGAGCATGGGGTTCTGCCTGTTTAACAACATCGCTATTGCGGCACGTTATCTTCAACGGGAGCACGGTGTCGGTAAAGTCGCAATTGTGGATTGGGATGTCCATCACGGCAACGGCACACAAGACATTTTCTATGAAGATGAGACAGTCTTCTTTTTTTCTATCCACGAATCACCGCTCTACCCGGGGACCGGGTCAAGTCGCGAGCGCGGCAGCGGAAAAGCGCGCGGCACGACGCTAAACGTCCCGATGCCCGCCGGAAGCGGCGATGCCGAATACGTCAAAGTCTTTACAGATGTGCTTATACCGGCACTCCGCGACTTTTCGCCAGAATTTCTATTAATTTCAGCGGGTTTTGATGCACACTACCTCGATCCGCTCGCTGGAACGGAACTCACAGCCGACGGGTTCGCCACGCTCACAGACCTGATGCTTGCATTTGCTGAGGAGACGACATCGGGGCGTGTTGTCTCAGCGTTGGAAGGCGGCTACAGTTTGGAAGGTATCTCTGGATCTGTTGTGGCACATGTTGAGCGGTTGGCTAAAGTGTGACGTGCGTGCTCAGTTCTTATTGCCCTGTTGCATTAGATGTGAAGCGTCGACGGGGCTTCTTGTAACACAGGAATGACATAACTCCGAATCGTTAAACCTGACACCGTCTCTGTTTCTACAATCGGCTCTGGATTTTGCCGGTGATCGAAGACGATATAATACTCCTCCGTTGCGTCCTCCGATTTCAGATAAGCAGCGAGTTGTTGCTTTTCTGCCGCATAGCGGCGCGCCCCTTCCCAAATCTTGGTTTCAACGATGTATTTCTGGTGGTTGTGAAAGATAAGCAGGTCGAGTCTGCCGCGCCCGGTTGGTACTTCAAGGAACATCGTTCCGCCCACGGTGCGGACAAATTGATCAAGATAGGCAGAAAGCAGGTATTGTCCAACAAATTCTTTTGGAGTTTCTGGCACCTGGAGGATCTTGTAACCTGCGCGAGTGATAAAGTCTTTGAAATTTTCGACGAGCAGCTTCATCTCAATCTGCCCATCGAAAGTAAGGTATTCAGAAAGGCCGAGACTGATGTTTTCAGGGAAGTAGTCATCCTCCAGTCCATTAAGCAAGGGTTGGAACGTTTGCATGATACATTGCTGATAAATCGGGTTGATGATCTCACACATACCATTAGTACCTGCTTTGATAACCCCATAAATGGCGAGTTCATTCATGAGCGCATTGTCTAAACTGAAGGGGATGCCTCTCTCATAAGAGATAATTCGCATGAGGAGGCTTTCAAATTGACGTTCTTTGCGAATATTGGTCAGCAGATGATCGATGTTGGTATTCCGTTCTCGAAGGAGCTGCGTATATGCTTGTGCAAAGTGCACCATCTTAATCCTCTCAGTTTTGGGAACATCAAGTTCTGTGGTGAGAATCTGCCCGAACCGATTGACGAGGAAGGGTTGTCCGGCGGTTTGTCTGTGAATCGCTTCAATCACCTCGAGGACAAAGGATTGCCCGACTTCGTCGGTATATTGTCCAAAGAGGTCGCGCACCTGTTCCAGCGTGAAATTAGGCAAGTGAAATTCGTCTTGGATGTTGAATGGCGAGATAGACCGGTCATAGTTAAGTTGTGTAATGTTTTTGACACCGACAATACCGACGCTGTATAGACATCGCTCTTCCTCGAAATGGTAGATGTGGCGGAGTGTATGCAGAAAATCACTCACAACGGCTGGCGGGATGCCATCAAACTCGTCAATGATGAAGACGATTCTCTGCTCACCATAGTCGATCGCCAGTAAACTCGCGAAATCTTCAAAAAATTCCATCATTGAACCGTGATGGCTGAATTCAGCGTTATCCAAGAATTGCGTCAACGCTTCAGAAAGGACGTGGCGGCGTTTTTGGAAAACGTTTTTAATCTGTCTGCGTAACCTTCTACAAAGCAATTCGTAAAAATCAGGAGGCGAGAAGTTTTTATAGATATCAAAACTGAGCTGGATCGAAAAGTAGGTTGGATCTTCCGCGGCGAGTGTAGCGAGTGCCAATCGGAAAAAGGTTGTCTTGCCTGTCTGACGGGGCGCGAAAAGGACGATGTACCGTCCATCCTTCACGCGGCTGACGAAATGTTTAACCTCTTCGGTGCGTGGGACAACATAATGCCGGTCGATGTGTACCGAACCTTGGGTACCAAACGTTCTCATCTGATTCTCCTTTCGCGCAAATTATATCCAAAAGATGAGCGTTTGTCAACAACGAAATTTACGTCACTTACCCCTATTTTTTTGAAAACACACCGCTGGCGTGAGGAACAGGTCCCTCTAAACCGGGGTATCACTGATACCGCGAAAGGTTTGGCAGCGGGTATGTGAAACATGCGTCTCCTGGCTCCAGGGGTGCAGTGGAGGTAAAAATGTTACACTAGTGTAACATTTAAAATCGGGGTTTTTTTACCGAAAATCCAGTGACAGTGTGGGTTTACGCGCGTTTCTTTTTGAAAATAATTTTGTCATAGGTGTAACATTTTCCCTCTTTATGTTGCAGATAATTCGGTAAAATTCCTTTTTATGAAGACAACCCCCTCCTTATCAG
>RKRO01000582.1 GCA_007571355.1 Candidatus Poribacteria bacterium
ATAGATATTATACGATATGAGGGAATTGAGGTTAAAGATAAGGTGATGAGCCTTGAGTTTGCTGGCAATCCAGCTACCGGTGCTGGAGATCTCAATGCCATGTTTAGTGGTATAGAGGTAATCCCTGCGTTAGCCGTTGACCCGAAGCAGAAAGTCACGACAACGTGGGGCGCGCTGAAAGCGGAACGTCAAAACTAATAATAGATGGAGGTAATTTTTGATGAAACTATTCAGTGTTTTAGCGATAGTATTTTTGATCGCAGTTTTTGCACTACCGACGCTGCTACTGGCGGAGGAATTCCGAGTGTGGGGCGGTAAGACAGATGACTTCACTGATTCACAGGGGCGTGTCTGGCGTGGCGCGCAGCAGGAAAACCAATCGTGGGGTGGCTGGATTGAAAAAGCACCTCGGACAGCGGAAGTAAAAGAGTTGACAGCAGAAGCAGCAGCGCAAGCGGAAGCTGCTGGCTACGATGTGGATCTCTTCTATGCTGTCAGTTGGGCACAGTTCCCTGACACTGTAAAGTATCAGTTCAAGACCGGCAACGGCACTTTTGATGTGACGTATCTCGTGGGTGAACATTGGTCCCCGAACAACCGTGGCTTTGATATTTTCATTGAAGACGAAAACGTTGAGCCGCTTTATGTGACACCGGGCACGCACGAAATTGACATCAAAACCTATCCAGGGATTGAGGTCAGCGATGGGGCACTCGATTTTAATTTCGCTGGAAACGCCGAGACGGGTGCCGGCGATCTGAATGCGATGTTCAGTGCTTTGGAGGTTGTGCCTGCTGTAAGCACTGCTGTGGATCCGAAGCAGAAAGTCACGACAACGTGGGGCGCGCTGAAAGACGATCGTCAATAAGGTTACGCATTGAACCGAAAAAAGCCCGCGGTAATTTCGTTACCGTGGGCTTTTTTTCGGTCGGCTGTCTTACGCTTTCGGTGTTGTCAAATCGCTGCTGAGGATTGTTGGGCACCAGAATTTCTCGATGTATTCAATGATCAACTGTGTGCCTTCTTCATGGCTGACATACGGTGGCTTGAACGGGTTATACATCGCATCGGTGAGGTCGCTCACAAGAACCACGTTGAACCCCCAACGCACCATCTGTTTAATTGCAAAAGAACGTCCGAGTACACACATATTTGTGTGAACCCCCATAAAGATGAGGTTCTTGATGCCTTTGTTATGAAGTAGGTTATAAACTTCCTGTCCGTTGTCGCTGATGGCATCTGTATCGTGGATTTCGATGACCGGATGCTGTCGATGCCATGCTTTGTAACTTTCGGCTTCGCCGGTATCTGAGCCGCCGTCGGAGGCATCAACGGGTTGCGGCGGGTCCGGTACTTCACGTTCGGCAGGAGGTTCGGCGTGTGGAAGTTCGAGCACCCAACGGCGTGCCGGATGTTCCTCGTAGAAATCCATCGTATCAGAAGGTGCGTGGATAATCTGTACGCCGTTTTGTCTGGCGCGTCCAAGCACAATATTCATGCGTGGTGCCATCACATTCACGCGCTCAGTTGCACCCCACGACCAGTGCTCGTTCCACATATCGACAACGATAATTGCTGTTTCAGCGGGGTTCCACTGTACCTCTTCTTCAATGACGCGCCAACCGTTTCGCCCGACGGTTCGCGCTGCCTGTCGGCGGGTTGAGAGCGATAGTGTTGGTACCGCTGAAATTGTGTAACTTAAGAGGTTAAGTAGCATCGGCTTCAACTCCTTTGCGTAAAACGTAAGCGTCTTTATAGCGTCCGTAGTAGTTTTTTCGGATGCCACAGATGCGGAACCCGAATTGACGGTAAAGATATTGCGCCGGTAGATTGCTGACATCGACTTCCAAGGAAACCTCGCGCCCGCCAGCCGCTTGTATCATTTCTAAGGCTGAAGCAAGCAGGTATTTGCCGATGCCTTGCCGTTGACAAACAGGCGATACGGCAATATTCAAGATCTGCGCTTCTTCGTGAAGGATACAGAATATTATGTAACCGACGACGGTACGCTCGTGCCGTACAACGTAAAAATATTCATACGATCGCGGGTGCTTTAGGGACACCCTGAAGTAGAGAGTACTCCACGGATCCTCAAAGCATTGGTTTTCGATGGCTAAAACCTGCTGTAGGTCGTCCGCGTGCATCGGTTCAAATGTGAGATCAGGGCGCGGGTTTTGGGTCGTCATATCGATCAATCGACATAAGATTCTAAGATAGTGTAAAGTATAGCATAGTGCGGAATTGATGTCAAGGTTCGAGGTTATCAGTTGTTATCAGTTGTCAGTACCCAGTTAACAGTACTCGTGAAACAGAAATATGATCCATCAAAGCATTTCTTAACTGGTTTTCGTATAAAACCGCCCTGAAAACTGACAACTAATTGCTTTTTTTCGTGAAGTCTGCTATAATTTTCAACAAAAGGAACGAGTCTATAGGAAGGGTTTGTTATGAAAGATTTTGCTTTTACAGGTGGACGTCCGGATCCGTATACGTTCCCGACAGAGGGGCTTATTGCTGCAAGTGAGAAAGCACTTCGGAAATTGGGCGGCGATTTAGTCAACTACCCGGGTGAATCCGGCTATCATGGTCTGCGCGAACTCGCCTCAATGCGGTTTGAACGGCGCGAGGGTGTACCACTGCCGATCAACAACATATCAATCACCTCCGGTTCAATGCAGGCACTTGAACTCGTGCTTGGGACACTTATCCATCCGGGTGACACAGTGCTAACGGAGGAATACACCTACAGCGGCACTTTAGGCATCATGCGGCACTTCAAAGCGAACATTGAAGGTGTACCAATGGACTATATCGACGGTATGGATATGGACGCGCTGGAATCGAAACTCAAGGCACTGAAAGCTAAAAATATCCGTCCATCTTTGATCTATACGACATCGAACCATCAGAACCCGACGGGGGCCATCCTCTCTTTGGAACGGCGGAAACGGATGCTGGCACTTGCAGAAGCATACGATACCCTGATTGTTGAGGACGACTGCTACGGCGATATAGATTTTACTTCAACGCCGACACCGGCTTCGCTTTTTAAATTAGACACGACAAATCGGGTCATTTTTATCGCAACATTTTCTAAAATTTTAGGTGCTGGGGTTCGGCAAGGCTACTTTGTGGCGAAACAACCGTACTACGGTCAGATACACCAGAACCGCTGGGACGGCGGGACGAGTGCATTGGCGAGCGCGATCGTTGCCGAGTTCTTTATGGAACACCTCGAAGCACATCTCGTGAAGACGAACGCTGCTGTTGGCGCGAAGTGTCGTGCAGTGACAGATACACTTGAGAAGCACGTCAGCGACATCTGCACGTGGACACGTCCGCGCGGTGGGTTGTTCCTCTGGATAGATTTGCCGGAGACAACGGATATGGAGAAGTTGCAACGGTTGGCATCGGAGAAAGGAGTCGGCTATAGTAACGGAAGCGCGTTCCACTATGCAAACGAACGGGTCAAAGCGATCCGATTGGCGTATGCATACTGCCATGTTGATGATATTCCAGAAGGAATTACGTATCTGTGTGAGGCGATTCGTGCGGCACAAGTGAAGTCGACCAACGTTGCCGCTGGAGATTAAAGGAGTAAAATTTGCGTAATATTATCCTCATTTCATTGGATACACTCCGGGCCTCGAGCATGAGCTGTTATGGTCACCATCACCTAACAACGCCGCATCTTGACGCGTTGGTGGAAAAATCGACGCTTTTTGAGAAGTGTATCAGTCCACATATCCCGACGCATCCTGCTCATACCACGATGTTCACGGGTAAAGATGTCTTAGCGCACCAAATTATTACACAGGGCGGCACACTAAATTTGGCTACGGATGTTAAGACGACACCGGAGCTGCTGAGTGAGGCAGGTTACTTCACTGTCGCCGCGGACAATTTGGGGCGTTGGTTTCAGCGCGGTTTCCCCGAAGGGCAGTATCGCGGTTATCAGTGGGAGAGTGGTTTCCGGAAAGCGCGAAAGGCGGAAGCGGTCAATCAGACCGCAATGGAATTGTTAGACCTTGCACAAGCGCAAGATAAACCGTGGTTCGCGTTCCTCCACTATTGGGATCCGCATACGCCGTATCACCCGCCACTCCCGTTTGAACGGATGTTCTATAGCGGCGATGAATGCGACCCGAACAATCGGAGTATGGATGCTGTTTATGCTTGTGAACCCTTCACGGACTATTTCCGACAGTGGATGTGCACACCAGACCCTGCGGATCCCGAAAACATTGCGAAGAAACGGCTCTGGCGCGATCGGCGGTATGTCAATTCGCAGTACGATGCCTCCATCGCCTACATGGATGCGTGTCTGGCGCAGCTTTTCCGCTACCTACAAGACTCTGGGCAACTTGAGGAGACATTGTTGATCATCACAGCTGATCACGGGGAAGAACTGGACGAACATGAACTCTGGTACGACCACCATGGACTCTACGAAACGAACTGTCATGTACCGTTGATTGTCCACTGTCCCGCACTTGTTCCAGAAGGGCAGCGGCTCGCGGGTCTCGTGCGTCTCACGGACATCGCGCCGACACTCCTCGACTACGCTGGGTTACAATCCATTGCGGAACGTGAAAAAATGGAAGGCATAAGTCTGCGGGCGTTGATGGAGAACGGCGCGCATGACGGTACGACAGAGGCGGTCTACTTGACAGAGTGTGGATGGATGAAGAAACGCGGATGGCAGACGCAGAAATGGAAACTCATCGTTGAAACAGGTGGCACGCCTGCCGTTTATAAGACACCGGATTTGGAACTTTACGATCTTGAAGAGGATCCGGACGAGGTCTATAATCTCGCCGAGGAAGCGGACGAAGTCATTGAACGCTTGAAAGCGGACATGGCGGCTTTCTTGGAACGCAGGCTTGCCGAGACAGGACTGCCTGACCCGACAGTCGAACAAGACATTACCCTGCGCCGCATCGGCGATAAATCGAAGGCGGTACCGCTCTAAAAAGAGGTGCATCATGAGACAGAAAAATAGACGGACCCTTGTCGCAACCTTTTGGTGCGTGATACCGATGCTGCTTATCGCGGCACTCGTTTTCAATGGGTGTGCTGCGCTTGAAGAGGCCCGGCAGCGGCGTGAGAAACGGCTCCTTGAAGAACGAAACGCGAATTCCCTAATGCTCAAACGTCCCAAATCCGAAATTACTGATGCTAACATCAAGCTGCCGGATGCCTTGTCTGGCGAGAGCGATCACTATACGATTAAATTTGCTGAAGATTTACTGCAGCTGCCAGCGTTTGATGAGGCCGATGAACGCAGGGAATTTGCCAAAAGCGCACTCACCTATATGGAAAGTCTTTACGACGCGATGCGCGAACATTTCGGATTCCATCCAGAACATAAAATCCATGTAACATTACACGATACCTTTAGGGGCAGTAGACTCGGCGCAATTACAACCACACAGTACCGCCGCGGTATGCTGGACGGACGGTACGTGAAATATATTGAAGGCATAAGCATGGACTTCCCGATGCAAATGTATGAAAAGCACGGGGTTCGAGCACATGAACTGACACACGCATTCACAAATATTTATTATATACCGGTCTGGTTTTCGGAAGGCATTGCTGTCTTGATTCAGACAGAATATATGCCGGGAGGTGGTTTACACCCAAAACTTGATAGCCTCAAGGCAGATGCTCGCGTCGATATCGACGGTGTGAATGAACTCGAAAATTGGGGTGGACATACCGAAAACAGTCCACTGACACAGTGGCGGTATCGGTATGCTTATACACTCGTCGCTGAATTGTGGGAACAATACGGAGCCGATTTTTATATTAAGGTCTTTGAATTGATGGAAGCGGATGGGCTCCATCAACAATTAGAGGATTTGATGCCGACGAGCATACTCGTCTACTATTTTAGCCAAGCAGCTGGTGAAGACCTCGTGCCGTTCTTTCAGAAACTCTATTTTAAAGTCCAACATTTGACGAAAGCAGACATCATTCAGTATGTTGAAGGATTGAATCAAAATCGGCGGCACCGGTGAGTAGCGGAATAGTTGTCAGTTTTCAGTACGCAGTTGTTAGCAGTTAGCCGTCGGCTTCAACAGGCAACCGTCAGTCATCAGCCATCGGCTATCAATTGTCAGAGGGTTAGGTGTTAATTAGGAGGTAAAGATGAGTTATACATTCAACGTCAGAGATATCTATAGAAGATGGTGGTACAAACCTCAACAACGAAAAAATGTGGGGTTGTTTTACATATTACCGTTGCTCGGATTGATGTGCCTCTGTTACGGTTGCGTACTCGGACAGGAGTGGAGTGAGAACTATGCCCTCCAACCGGGGGTTGCTGCCAGCGACCCATCATTCATTGATGGTAATATGGAGACCGTCGGACAATCACAACGCAAGAAGAGCAATGCCATCCAAGCGGCGACACTTGATGTGCCCTCAGAGGCACTCGTCCATTTACCGGAGAAGCGGTCGATTTATCGGATTGTCATTTATTCTTCAAATCTATTGGAGTTCGAGGTACAAGCACTGAACTCGCTCGGAGCGTGGGAGAAAATCTACGATCGGCGAACCACTAAGGATCGGGTGATTGATATTCGGCTCAACAAGGTCGCCACAACAGCGAGTATTAAGATATTGGTACGACAGACGACCGACGATGCGGCTGCACGCCGAGAGAACCTACAACTCGATCGGGAAAACACACAAACATCCGACGGCAGCCGGCGACGTGGACGCTATGTCTACAAAATCAAGGGGCCGACAACGGCACTCGCGAAAATCTCAGAGATCGAATTGTATGGATACGCGACGGCGGGCGGCGATTAGCCCGTTGACTGACAACTCTTATGCAATCCAACCGTTTTCAACAATACTTAGACCGTTATCTGGGTATCCCGCTGTGTGGCCTGCTCAGCCTGTTTTGTAGACGGAGTCGGGTGCCTGCCCCCCCACAAAAGATTCTCTTCATTCAACTCTCCGCATTGGGCGACACAATCTTGGCTGTCCCGGCCATCCGTGCGATTCGGTATGCTTTTCCAGATGCTGAGATTACTATGTTAGCGTCTCGTACGAATCTGATTTATCTCGCAAACTGTCCATATATCGATAAGCGTATCCGGTTCCTGATGCCGGGGCATCGGATGGTTGCCCCGCTCCGGCGTGAACGATTCGACTGGGCAATTGACTTGGAGCATTGGCCTCGATTGAGCGCGCTGCTTACTTATGCCACAGGGGCACCGGTCCGCATTGGGTTTCGCACGAGAGGGCAGCACCGCCACTTTCTCTTCACAGAGGCAGTACCACATATCCAAGGACAGCACGAAGTCCGGAATTTCTTGGATATTGCAACACAACTGGAGTGTCTGGTCCAGGAATTCGATCTCGAAGTGTGGTACGATGCGGCAGCGCGGATGTGGGTCCGCGAAATCTTGATTCAGGAACAGGTGCCGCCTGATACCGCGATCGTGGTACTACACCCAGAAGCAGGGAGACGGGGTGAACCGCGTAGACGATGGCATCAAGAAAATTATGTGGCTTTGGCAGACGCGCTCGTCGAACGGTTCGGTGTGCAGATTGTTTTGACTGGCGCGCCCGATGAGGTCAACCTCTCTGAACAGATCGCAGCACAGATAAAACACCGAGCAGTTATCCTCGCGGGGAAAACTGATGTTAATCAGCTTGCGGCACTCTTTTCGGATGCAGTGTTGGTGGTAAGTGGAAACTGCGGCCCGATGCATCTCGCGGCAGCGACGGGGGCACCGGTCATCGGCTTGCACGGCCCGACGAACCCGGCGCAGTGGGGCCCTTGGTGTCGCGATGTGAGTATTGTTCGTGCAGAGATGCCGTGCAGCCCGTGTCTGAATTTAGGATTTGAATACGGCTGTCAGGCATTACCGGATGGGACATCGCCGTGTATGCGGACGATTGGGCTTGAGCGCGTGCTTCGCGAATGTGAGCGGTTTTTGGGTTAGGTTTCAGCCACAAAAATAAAATAAAAAAGGCGCGCTTTTGCGGCGCGCCTTTCGATTGGAATTCAGCGGTTTAGTACATGTCGCCACCCGGAGGCATCGGCGGTGCTGGTGCTTCCTTCTCAGGGAGCTCCGCGATGAGCGTTTCCGTGGTGATCATCAACGCTGCGATGCTCGCTGCGTTCTGGAGTGCGACACGGACGACTTTCGTCGGATCCGGAATGCCGGCTTCAAACATATCGATGAAACGGTCTTGATGCGCATCGTAGCCGACGTTTCCGCCATCTTCTTTGACTTTGGCGATGATGACGGAATCTTCCTGTCCGGCATTCTTCGCGATCTGACGGAGCGGATCTTCGAGTGCCCGACGGACGATGGAGCCACCGACGGCTTCCGTAGCATCCTCAAGCTCGAGGGCATCAAGTGCGGCTTGGCATCTTACGAGTGCGACCCCACCACCGACAACAACGCCTTCCTCAACGGCGGCGCGTGTGGCGTGCATGGCATCCTCTACGCGTGCTTTCTTCTCTTTCATCTCGACTTCCGTAGCGGCACCGACATTAATGACGGCAACACCACCGGCGAGCTTGGCGAGACGTTCCTGCAATTTCTCGCGATCGTAGTCGGAGGTAGTGTCTTCAATCTGTCTGCGGATCTGGTCGATACGTCCTTGAATCGCTTCGGTTGTCCCTTCACCTTCAACGATGGTTGTGTTATCTTTATCGATAACGATACGCTTGGCAGTACCAAGGTCGTTGAGGGTAATGTTTTCGAGGTTGATACCGAGGTCTTCGGAGATAACACGTCCGTTGGTCAAGACTGCGATGTCTTCGAGCATAGCTTTCCGACGATCACCGTATCCGGGAGCTTTAACAGCTGCACAACGGAGTGTTCCGCGAATTTTATTGACGACAACGGTTGCAAGTGCTTCACCTTCAACGTCTTCAGCAATAATCAAGAGCGGTTTCCCTTGCTGTGCTGTGCGCTCTAAGACGGGTACGAGGTCTTTGAGGCTGCTAATTTTCTTCTCATGAATTAGGATGGCGGCATCTTCTAAAACGACCTCCATCCGATCAGGGTCGGTGACAAAGTAAGGCGATAGGTAACCGCGATCGAACTGCATCCCTTCAACGACATCAAGTGTCGTTTCGAGGCTTTTCGCTTCTTCAACGGTAATTACGCCATCTTTTCCGACTTTTTCCATAGCGTCAGCGATAAGATTGCCGATGTCGTTGTCGTTGTTTGCCGAGATAGCGGCGACTTGTGCAATTTCAGTTTTTTCGGAGACTTCCTTGCTGAGATTGTGGATTTCACTGACAACCGCGCCGACAGCTTTCTCAATACCGCGCTTAAGTGCCATGGGATTATGGCCAGCGGCAACGTTTTTCAAACCTTCACGATAGATCGACTGTGCAAGGATGGTGGCAGTAGTTGTTCCATCACCGGCGACATCGCTGGTTTTTGAGGAGACCTCTTTGACCATCTGTGCGCCCATATTTTCATAAGCGTCCTCAAGTTCGATCTCTTTAGCGACGGTAACGCCGTCTTTCGTGATGGTCGGCGCTCCGAATTTTTTATCAAGTACGACGTTCCGTCCTTTAGGACCTAATGTAACCTTAACGGCGTCTGCAAGTTTGTCAACGCCGAGTTTAATAGCGCTCCTTGCCTCTTCATCAAACGCCAGTTGTTTTGCTGCCATGTGTTTAACTCCTTTCCTAGTTAACCTTGGCTAAGATGTCATCTTCGCGCAAGATGAGATATTCGATATTGTCGTATGTAACTTCGGTTCCGCCGTATTTAGCGAAAAGTACCAAGTCGCCAACCGCTACATCAACGGGTTGCCGTTCGCCGTTATCGAGAATTCTACCGTTCCCGACGGCAACGACTTCGCCTTCTTGCGGTTTTTCTTTAGCAGTATCGGGGATGATAATTCCGCCAGTTGTTGTCTGTTCATCGTTGTTTGAACGTTTGACGAGAATTCGATCGCCAAGGGGTACAAGTGCCATGTCCTTTGAATCCCTCCATAGTTTAGCATGAAAATTGTGGCGAGACAGTATTGCCACCGCCTAACCTTTTCTATCAGAGGACGGCAGAAAAATACCGTCCCAAAATTCTATAGAATATATAAGCAAGTTTCATGCCAATTCCTAAAACCCTTATATTATCAAGGTCGTACCGGGAAACGTGACATTTTGGCAGGTTTTTGAATGCGACATATTGTCATATCCGAAAAACAGAAGGGAAATATGTGCCATTTTGGCACACTTGTTTTGGCTGTCGGTTGTCCGGCAATACAGTTATTGACCGATCCGCTCGACACGTCCGATTTCTGCGGAGCGGTAGGCGGCGGCGAGAATCTCGTTTGCCCGTAATCCGTCTACACCTGTTGCGATAGCAGATATACCGTGTTCTACACAGTCGGTGAAATGCTCGAATTGGTGCTGATAAAGATCCTCGTATTGGGAGTGGATTAACTGAATCTCGTCTCCAAAATAGGTCTTCATCTTCCAACCGTCGTCGTTGTAAACGCAGATAGCACCGTCTGTTCCATAGAGCTCCAATACGATGTCGCAATGCGAAACAGAGAAACTGATGTCCGTGAATGCCTGTGCGCCGTTATCGAAACGCATGAAAATCCCGCCGGTGTCTTCAACGGCGGTACCTTGGGTTGCCCGACTATAGAACGCGCTGACGGCGTTCACTTCACCGATGAGGTAACGTAGCAGATCAACACTATGTGGCCCGAGGTCCATGAAGCAACCGCCGCCGCTTTGTTCAGGTTGGGCGCGCCATTCCTCGGGTGAAAGTTCGTAATATTTAAGGAATGGCATCCGCCCGTGGACGATCTGTCCGAACCGTCCGTCATCCACCCAGGTTCGGATCTGTTGGAAACAGGAGTGGAACCGGAAAAGGAAACAAACTTGTAGGTGGACACCGTTTGCATCGCAAGCGGCGATCATTTTCTGGCATTCCTGTGGCGTGAGTGCCATCGGTTTATCGCAGAGTACATGTAAGCCGCGTTCTGCGGCGGCGATGACCTGTTCACAGTGGACGTGAACGGGTGTTGAGATGTAGATTGCATCGAGTGCCTCGTCCGCGAAGAGTCCATCAACCGTGGTATAGGCACTGGTTGCACCGTGTTCACGGGCAAGTCGTTCTGCGCGTGCGGCATCTCGTGAAAGGAGTGCGTGGAGCTCCGCGTTGCATGCTTTTTTGATTGCTGGCATCGCACGCCGTTGGGCAACACTTCCAGCACCGAGTACGCCCCATTTTAAACGCATTGTTTTTTGACCTCATCTGTGTTGTTTGAGTTGTATTATATAGAATTACGGGAAATATCTCAAGGTTTTTTGTAGATGGATGACCGCTAATTAGCCCAAAAGTAGATGCAAACCTGTGGCAAATAGGAAGAAGAGCACAATTTTTGAAAAGAGACGTTCTGGGACGCGATTGTTGAGTGTGATCCCTGTCAGGACACCGAGTGCAATGCATGGTAAAAGTGCGGCGGCTTCAACGAGAATCTCTACAGAGAAAAGTTCGAGTCGGTAATAGAACGGGATTTTGATGAGATTCAACATGAAATAAGTGGCAGTTGTGGTGGCGACGAAGGCGGTGTTACTGAGGCGTTGCGGAAGTAGATACATAATAACGACGAGGCCACCCATGTGTGCAAGGGTCGAAAACGCGCCTGCTAGTAAGCCTGCAAGCAGCCCCTGCCACATTTTGAATTGGAGGGCTGCAGGTGTTGACGGGTGCGGATTTCCGAGCAGCGGTTGCCAGTATGGACGCAGGAATTCCAGCACCGCAAAGAGGCAGGCTATCCCACCAATCACCCTCTTCAGATGGATATCGGAGATGTTTTTTAAAACGACGCTCGCTAAGGCGATACCGAGGATCGAGCCGAGGATGAGCCGTGTGACGCTCTGCCGGTGCCACTGCCGCCAGTAGTGTCGGAGCGAGAAGACATCTGTCGAGAAGAGGAGCAGGAGCATTAACCCGATGACGTTTCGTGCACTTCGAAAATGCGTGAACATCGGGACGACAATCATACCGATCCCGCCACCGAAACCGGCTTTGCTCACGCCAGTGAGCCATGCACCGAAGCAGAGGATAAGAATTTCGTAGATAGTGCTGCCTCCTTTTTTTTCTGCGATGAGTGTAACAGG
>RKRO01000120.1 GCA_007571355.1 Candidatus Poribacteria bacterium
ATTGCATCTAAACACATTTTGATGTAGTGGCTGGCAGTCGGATCACAATGTAAGTAGAGGCTGCCTGTGGTTTTCAGTATTCGGTGCATTTCAAGCAATCGGACGCTGAGGAAGCAGAGGAAGGCTGCGGTGTCTTGGCCTTGGCACTGTTTTGCAGCATCAATTGCATAATAGAGTGCGTTATGGTTGTCCTTAATTTCTTCAAGCCATTTGGGGTGGACTTCGTTCCATTTCCATTGGTCGGGTAGGATACCAGTATCCCCCCATTTCCAGTTATCAACGTAGTGACCTGCTGTTGTACTACGGTTCCGTTTCGTGTTAAACGGTGGATCCGTAGCGATAAGGTCTACAGTTTCGCTATTCATTCCGCGAAGAACAACGAGATTGTCCATTTCATAAAGTGTGTTATCTAAGAAGTTTTGTGTCATACAAGCACTCTATTTCACAAAAACGCAAACACCAGTAAATTAAAACGAAAAGCGAAACTAAAAATTAAGTAGCCTTAGGGGTTAGACTGCTTCAAAAATGAAAACGATTTTCGGTGCTTTGTCTCTTTACATGGATGTTAGTTTGTTATCGCCGCTGTAGGAATCCGAAGAGCCCCGGTTTTTGGGGTTCGGGTTCCGGTGTCGCGGGTGCGTTCTGTCCTGGGATAGCGAACTGGATGAAGTTCCTTTTGCCAAGTTGCTGCATAAACGTAAAAAGCGACGTTTCCGCCTCTTTGCGTGTTAACTGATACTGGTTTTGGACACCTTTGACAATTTGCGAGATTGTATGTTTGCCGTCACACATCTTCCACACATAAGTTCCGATGGAATCTAAGACAATCACCCGTTTATCAGGAAGCATAAAAAACCTACCGGCGAGCCGTATCCAGAGTTTATCCTTCTGTGGAATCACCAGTGAGGCTTCGCCTTTGTCGTCTATTTCCCAATTTATCACCTGATTCCGAACCGGAAAAGACTTCATAACCCGTGTACGATCCACATCAGGACGTTTCTTAAGTTTGAGAGTATATAAGAGTCTGTTGATCATTTTTTTAGCAATCAGAAAAAGGTTGTTGATCTTTAGTTATCAGTCTTAGGTTAAAATCTAAGGCAATCAGTTTTCTTTAACTGACAACTCTTAATGACATTCAATACTGTTAGCCACCTTTTCGACTGTCGGATAAGCATTGTTGCTCCCGATAGACTGGATGACATAGATACGATTGGAATGATGACAGTGCCAGAGATGGAACACAAGTGCTGTCCGCTTGGATAGTTTATCGAACATCAGCACTGGGTTGAACGGGACACTGTCATAGAGGCGTGTCTGTTCTCCGATAAGTGTCAGGCGTTCATCTTCTGTCTCTGTGTTGGTTGTCACCTCAAACCCGTATCCGCGAATCGCTTTTGCATATTTGACGCGAAACCACGCCTCCAGTGGATTCTTCGTGTCTTTATAGTCACCGAGCAGGATTTCAGCTGGACCGTATCGCTCAACGCTCAGACGCCCTCTGTCGGGTGGTGAGAAATCTATTTTTTCGAGAGGTCCGTCAGTTTTTCGTAGACGGTGCGCTGCCAATTTCGCGATTTTTATCGGTATCTGAAAGCGTGCCGGTTTCGCGCCGAATGCAAACAGCAGGTAGCCGCTGAGCAATTTCTGACGTTCCAATTTATATGCTTTCGGTACGCCTAACTTTAGACCGTAGGCACTCCACAATGTCAGCGGGGCATCACTGCGGTCTACGATGGATTGAAAGACCCGTAGTACTGTCGGTCTCCAGTTCTCTTTAAGGCGTCCCATTACCTGGACAATTGTAATCCGTTTTCCGGCATGAAAGATCAGCCCGTTGGCACGGATACTGCCCTTCCAACTGAAACCAAGAACAGTGCGCCCCTCAAAAAACGCGGCATCTTTGATAAGGTCAACATTTCTACGGAAAGAGAGATCGGTGCCTCTTTTATAGGTTTTGCGAATCAACTTAAAGTATTCGTCAAGCGTCGCGTGGAGGTCCGGCTTTTTCTTTCGGGTAGGTGCCCATTTAAGTTCGAGGCGCGGCATCTCTCCGTCATCAAGCCGGAGATAACCCGTTTTCTGGTCCCCACTGAGTCCGCTCAGCTCCCATGCCGTAGGGATTTCAAGTTGTATTCCCGCCCATCCAAAAACAGTCCAATCCATCTTTTTTATAGTTCTTAGTTATATCAGTTATCAGCGTACTGACAACTATTAAAACGGTTTAACAATGACAGCTTTGGAGACGAGGGCAATAGCGACGGTTCCCATGCCGATAAGACCGACACCACAAGCGAATCCTGCTGCGAGTACCGGGTTGAACATATACCAGCGTTTCATCCCGAACCGTTTAATCATGTAGAAGCGCCCGATAATTGCCCCGAGGAGCCGCGCAACCATACTGCCTGGATCAGCACCGATACCACCGACAATGCCGTAGAACCACATTGAGGGGAGTTTGAAGTACCACAACATCCCGTAGATGGCGAGGCTTCCAGTAAACCCGGCGGCGACATAATCGCCGCGAATCGCTTGCAGCATCTGGCTATTCCCATCCCGCAATGACGTTTTCCAGAGACATTCGTTTGTGGCGTTAATGGGCCACATCATCTGTGCATAGGGATACTGTGCGCTCGGAATCGGTGCGATCTTCCAGATAAAGTGCATCACCACAATTCCGCTGACAATCAGGATCGGCATAATCAGTAGTGTACCCGCAAGATTTGAAGTGAAAGTTGTACCTGTCAATTCGAGGACCCGCCAACTCTGTGTGCCGCGTCCATAATCTTCGTCAGGCAGCGGCGCGAACCAGATGTCCACCTCCTCGTATCGGCTTAAAATAAAGGTAATTTCGTGGAGGTACGGTATGTCGAACAGGTCGCGTCCTAAGACTCCGAAGGTCCTTGCGGTGATATACGAGTTGAGCGGTGTATATAGGAATGCGAAGCCTAACAAGAAGCTCAGTGGGAAATTAGGCACCATCCAGTGGATAAGCCAGACGAACCCACCCATACCGACGAGCCACAACAATCCCATCAACCATATCGGGAAATCGCCACGGTTCGGTGGCGGTGCAAAGGTGCCGCGTTCGCCTGCGGTTTTCTTGGACCTCCGCATTTTAAAGAGCATCGGAATCGAAGCCGCCATCCCAACGATTGCGAAACTAAATGATTTCCCCATGCCAGCGGACATCCAGAAATCCAGTCCGTTGTACAAACCGACGGCGCGAACATCCAATCCAGGTTTCCACTGGTGGAGTATTTCAAATCGGTAGAGGATTTGTGGATTCAAGACGAATTGCGTTGCCATTGCGGCTATGAACTCTGTCATCACAATCGGGAACGGTAAGACAAACCCAAAGAGCATTTGTCCGAAATCAGTTCGGAGTGCGAAAACGCCTGTCGGTGCGAAACCTTCAATGCTCTGTGTAAAATCTATCCACGGAATCTTTAGGATCTGAATCGGCGTGCTCATCATGACCCCGGTAAGCGATGGAACACCGATATACAGGAACCCCCAGATGAGGCCTGCCATGGATCCGATAGAGAAGACTCGCCATCGCCACGTTTCTTCTTTGCCTGTTGTTTCTGCAAGTGCGGTTGCCCCTTGTGCAGTAATGGGTGCCATCGGGTAGGGGAGCCGTTCGAGGTCGGCTGTGAGCCGGAACAAGATATACTGTGCACTAACAGATCGCAAAGTTCCGAGAAGTTTTCCCGCAAGGTAGACACCAATCGGTAGCATCCAGTCTGGGTGTAACAGGCTCCGCGTCAGCACGCCGACAGAATCACCTGCGGGTACAACCCACGCGGGTATCTTATCCGCGATTTCGTAGGAAGCCGCCTGCGGGGTATTGATAAAGTAGGCGTACCAGATAAAACTCCGGTACTGCATCCCGCTCCCGACAGCTGCCCCGGTTAAACCGAGGAGCATATAGAGCTCTTGGCGCCGGGCGGTTGTAAAGGAACGCCGTGCAAGTTCGGTGAATAGAATCACCGCAACCCAAGGCGCTGCACCTGCCCCGGATTCGCCGGATACATAACCGAGATAGATGGAGCCTGGCATCATCAACAAGCCGACGAAAAGTGCCCCGACGAACACTTTAACCGTCAACCCCGACTCAAAGGTACGGATACCGCCTTCAATGTCGTATCGTTGTGCCCAAGCTTGCCATTCATCTGCTTGTGATACTCTTTCTCTCGCCAAATCGAATGCTCTCCTTTTCTTAGTTACCAGTTACCAGGAGGAAGTCATCTGTCTGCTGACCGATAACGGATGCCTCTGGGAACTCACTCTTGTCCGTCGCCTGACTCTCCGCTGCTGTCGGTGTTTCGTAACTCTTCCCAGAAGTGCGCACAGAAAATACCAATTGTCAGCACAAGAGCCGCGAACATTTGCCATTGCCAACGCCCCTCAAGGAAGATAATACTAAACAGCCATAACAAGGTGCCAAGGATGATAATAAAACCTGATACTCTTTCCACACTTTCTGTCCTTTTTTAATTTTGCAGTCAAAATTGGTTTTCAGCCATCAGCCACAAGAGCCTTTAGAACGCTCACAGCCTATTCACTGACGGCTGCCTGCTTATTCTTTAGTCCGCCGGTGTCAGTGCCGGATCCATCTGTGCTGTCTCCTCTTCCGACGCTTGTATACCTTCCGTTCTCCCGCGTTCGTGGAATTCTGATCGTACATCGACGCTGAACGTACGCCAGATGAGTAACTGTTTCCGGAGGAGGTTCAGGAACCGTCGGTTCACCCGTTTCCAAGAAGCGATCTCACCGCTCTCACGATTGACATCTAACGTGATTTTAAAGAGATCCTCTTCTTCACCACCGACCGGAGAGGTAACGAACTGAATCGACTGACTCACCCCTAAATCGTAAGGTGCCAACCAGACCATCATACTAATTTGATAGGACTCTTCCTCCGTTTCACTGAAGGCGACCTGATCGGTATAGAAATCGCTTGCGGATTCGTCTGCATGCGCCTCAAAGTAGTCGCGCATAAAGACGTTCAAACCGAGTGCTTCTTCCTCAAGGACTGTGAAAGGCAGATTGAAATGCCAGACATCGCCCTCCGGTTCCGGGAGTTTCCACTTCCGCTCAATATCCGGGACAGCCATCCGTGAGGCTTTGATTGCTGGGTACAGTGTACTCAGAAGCACCACAATCATAACGATAATCGTCGCGACGACAGTTGACATCGACGAGTAGTTGAGTGTCAACCCAGCGAGCCAGCCGAAGTGGACGAGTGTCGTTGCTATTGCCTGTCCCATGAGGTAACCCAAGACAGCACCGACGATAGCGTATACGCACGCCTCAGCAAGGAATAGGAAGGCGATATGCACCGGTGCAAGACCGACTGAGCTGTAGATACTGATCTCTCGGACACGCTCATAGACTGCGCCGAGCATCGTGTTAAGGACAATGAGTGCGGCAATCAAGATCGGCACAAACAGATTACCCATTCCGCTGAAACTCGTCATTCCGATACTGCTATAGAGGTATGTGTCTTTATCACGTCCGACGAAGAAATCGAGGGCGATACGGTTCATGAGAGGTGCCATGATGAGGTCCAACTTATCGATAGCCCCGAGTATCTTCGGATCGTCTTCGCCCGGTTCCATGTTAACGGCGACACTGCGGAGCGTACCGCCTTGGTTCATAACCACCTCATAGGGCAGGATTGCAATGCTATCGGGTGTGAGGTGGAGGTATTTCTGCAATTCGCCTTCGAGCGTTTCATCCCCTGTAGCACCCCGACTCCGCTGCTGTTGCATCAATTGATAATCGACCGGTGTGAGTTCTTCGCCATCGTTATCGGTGAGGTCTTTGAACCCAATACCGAGAACACCGACCACGGTGAAATCCGCCCCGTAAACAGAGACGGTCGCTTTCCCCATATCGCTTTCGGTAATCTTCAGCAATTCCGCCATCCCTTTCGGGAGCACAATCGCATAGGGCCACTCCGTGGGCCATTCGCTGGCATCAGCACGGTCAAACCACTTCCCATATTGCAGGTATCTATCAATACCCGTAATAGTTGGTTCTGTTTCACCCATCCCGACGAGCATATTCGCAGCGAACGTCAACGCTTCACCGGTCAACTGATGCGTCGGCGGTGATGTATCTATTTCATTCGGTGTACGGGTCAACTGCACAAACGACTGGTCACCGGTCCCCGAAGACTGATACCACGCGCGCGGCCCAACCACATTTCGGACGGTCACGACGGATTCTTCGTCTACCTGTTCAATGAAGCCATCCTGTTCTAAAGCCGTAATAGTTTCTCGTATGTTGATCGGTTCCTGTCCATCTTGGATAAGAATCTCGTTCTTACGTCCAAGAAGCCGTTCTAAGGCGGGGACTGTGATCTGCGTCTTCTGCATATCGTTCAGCACGGAGGTCAATACCGGTTCCTCAAGCGGGCGCCAGTATTGGTCGCGGATGAGAAGCCCTGTATAGCGGGGTGTTACCTGTGGAAGACTCGTTCTGTTCGGATGCATAAACGTCCGGACAGAGGTGAACGAAATGACAGTGAAAGTCAGGATAACCAGCGTACAACAGGTCAAGATTGTGCGGCCTTTCCGTTTCCGCATATTGGAGATCCCTAAACTAAACGCTGCGGAACTTGCACTCAATCGACCGACATCCGCCTTGTAAACTTTGTTCCCTTCTTGCCGAATTTTTTCGAGCTGCTCCTCAAATTTTCGGATAATGATGCTGATGACGATAACCGTTAGCGCAAGTACAACAAACGCTATCAAGATAATCACCGGTGTCGTCGTAATCTGGAATGCTGGGTGAACCTGACTTAAAAAGAAAAACACAAGTAAAAAGATACCGAACGACCCGATAATCTGTTTGTGGATATTCGGGAACCCGAAAACGAGGCGTTCCATGAAGTAGGCGAACGGCATCAGCAGCGCAAGATAGAACATCACCCCGTTGACGACATCGTTACCGGTCTGTTTGACATCTGGGTATGCCCGTGATTCGTAACCCCACGCCGCACGGGCAAGTTTGAGTGCCTGCTGGTAGTCGTTTTGGAGCAGTTCAGTTTCGGCGCGTGCAAGGTATTCGCTGGCATACTGATGGAGTTGATCGAGCCGGTCACTGGAGATACCGAAGCGTTTATAGAGGCGTGAGCGGTTCTCGTCAAGCCACCACATATCTCGGACAACGACGTAGGGAGTCATACGAATTCGCCCGTTTTCACGTACGACAAACCCTTCCCCTGTATAAAGCGTCGGGTTCTTCATACCACTTTTCGTGGCTTTGATAAGCAAAAGACGTTTCCCTATCTGACCGTAAGCCATCCCGATTTTAATACGGGTGTTCGGTTCACTATAGACGAGTGCGATCGGTTCGGCTGCGGAGACACCCTCCTGTTGCCACGGTTTAGACATTCCAAATTTTTCTGGTGCGCTATCGGTGAGTGCGTCGTAAATTTCCAGTTCTCGCAAGGTCCGCAGGTATCGCTGGTCGACCAAATCGTAGATAGTCGTGGACACACACGGGAATGTGACGACGCGGCAGCCGCGCCGACGTGTGTTAATAGGCACTTTATTCGGAAGTAGTTTCGCTCCATAGTTCCCTAAATCGGGAGCATAGACGATGTCGCCTGAATCCTTGTCAAGGATATATGCCTCAACCTCTTGCGCACCGC
This sequence comes from Candidatus Poribacteria bacterium, assembly GCA_007571355.1. Classification (GTDB taxonomy): domain Bacteria; phylum Poribacteria; class WGA-4E; order WGA-4E; family WGA-3G; genus WGA-3G. Next base: position 7,664 of record RKRO01000120.1, read on the forward strand.
CGAGTCGACGGGTCGCTCTACCTTCCATTGCTAACCCAGGTACCTCGAAGTTGCCTTTATTATCTCCCATAACGAACAGGTCGCCCCGGACCCCCATCATGGTTTTATGCTTTCTGCGGAGGGTCAATATTGGGTAAGGCACCGGTTTATTCGGAAGTGCGGACTCACGCGCATCAAATTCGACGACATCGCCGAACAGGTTACAATAGAAATTACCGACCCGAGCGGCAGTCGGCATCTCTTCGTCGCGGAGTGCCTGGATGAGTATGGATGCGAGGGTCTGTGCCTGCTGATGGAGATTACCACCTTCACTTAAGTCGACACGATCAATGGTGTCAAGTGGGGTATCGGTTAAAACGCGGGCATCTTCAATCGTTGCAAAAGCGATACCGGTTTTGCCAACGAGTGTCGCGACTTCACTGTCAAAAGCGATTTTACCTGGGATATATGTTTTCCATGTTTTTCCACCGCTTGCGGATATAGCGTTCACGAAGTTCGACTGACCACCGAGTCCAGCGATCGAAATCAGCGTTTTGATGTCCTCAATTTCGTCATCGGTAAAGGTATCTGGATCTTCATGTCGGAGTCGAAGCATCGTATCAAGTCGCTCGCGCGCCCGAATGCTATTTTTTCGATTTTTCTTTGCACTGCGCACATCGTTTCGAATGAAACGTTCAACCTCTTTTCGGACATAGTCCATATCTTTGAGCATATCCTCGGAAGGTTCACCTTGATTGCGCCATTGCTCGAACTGCATCTTCATGAGTCGGCTCACACCGCTGAGCCCAGTCAGTTTACTGAAATGCGAACTGAGCAAAGTTTCGAGTGTCTTCCCTTCAAGAGCAGCCTTGTCAGAAATCCCGTTTGCGACGTTCCATTGACGCGCCATAACGGCTTGTCGGATTTGGTCATCCGTCCACTGCCAGAGTTTACGGATACGGACACCGAAGTCGGCATCTTGTGCGTAGGTCGCAAGTTTATTACCGATACTTGCAAACTCACGCCGGAGCACAAATTCGGGTTCTTGATCGTAGAACCACCCTTTGTTGAATACGCCGAACTGATCCGATTGGGAGGAGAGGTCAACACTAATAAAGAGCGAGGTGTAGTAACGGTTGAACAGGTCCTGGAGTGCGATCGCTGCTTCAATCTGCCCAAGTTTCCGATTGTATTCGTCGGTATCGATGCGCAGCATCTTTTCAATACGACTCTGAATGTTGCGGAAGCGAGCATTCCGTAGCGTTAGCATGTTGTCGCGTAGCAGGTTTTTCGTTTCTTCATCAACATCTGTATTCAATGTCGGAAGACGTTTGAGCAGGTTGTCGAGTGCCACAAGATCCGTTTTTGCTCGCTTTTTAACTGTTGCTAACAGTTCTTTTTCGTTGATATATGCCGCGACGCGTGAACGGAGATCAAGTGCTTGTTCCACCTCACGCTCCGATAGATAGTGTTCCAGGATGAGCCGTTCTTCAGCGAGGTACTCACGTCCTAAAGTTTGGGCTGTCGCGAGCAAATTCTGGATACGGGTTCGCTCCAATCGCGCGTTTCGGAGGGCGATTTCAAATATCCCCTGCTTATCTTTCAGTAAGTCCGCAACCAACACACCTGTGTCAACGGTATCATCGGATTCAGCGAAACGTTGTCGGAGTTGCGTGTCAATTGTGTTGAGGCGCTCCACACCGGCTTTTGACAAGTATGCCCCGCCGTAAAGCAGTTTTCCATCATCAGCACCTTTCCACAATGCTGTCTCCTTGAGTTTGCGGATGCTTGCCTTAATTTCATCTTCTATAGGCTGGCTGTCAGCGATTTGTGAAAGCACTTTTTCGAGGAGTTGCTTCTCTTTTTCGACAGCACTCTCTTGCGTATCCGGAGCAGCATTTAGGATGCTACGTGCTCTCTTTGCCTTATTGAGACTGTGGAGGTCAAGGTGTCGGTCCAGTACCTTTTCGGGTGTCCACATCAGGGCAAACTTACGTTTATCGCTCATCTCCCAATCTGCAAGGACCGAGTTAAGCGTCTCTATGTCACGGACGAGTTCTTGTGGAAGGTCTTCTGGTACAGGTATGTACCAGGTCGATTCGCGTTGTTGTGGAATTAGATAAGCATCGTTAGGATGTTTCGCATATTCATCCACCTCACCGGCTTCAACGGTGCGAATAATTTTGTTGACTGCCCACACATCAAGCCGTGCGGTCGGGAGCGCGATTGTCTCTATTAATTCGGTTTGAGCGGTTCGACTTGTGTTGAGCGCGACTGTGCGAACTTCAGCGAGTCTCCCAACAACATCTCGCAGGAAGTGTGTCGTTTGCAAAGCCTCTTTCTTTGAGCGTGCAAGATTCGCTAACAAGAGACTCTTCTCTTCACCGGTAAAGCCCTGCTTCTCTCGTTTCCGATTCCTGTCTGCTTGTTTCTTTTGACGCTCGGAAAAATCGCGTTGTTGATTCGTGAGGTGGTCGATTTCAGCGCGTGTCTCTGCTAAACCGTCGAGTGTTATTCCGAGCGATTCGATATCTGCTTTGACCTGGTGTATACCGTGGAAGAAATTGGAGGGGAGATCCACGAGGACGCTCCGGTCGATCGAGAGCAAGAGTCTTCTACCGAGTTCCTCAAATTCGATAATATCGGTAGAGAGCCCGCGGCGGAGTCCATGCATCGTCGGTGTCCCGGGGGAGTCTGTATCCGCACCGACAATATCCTGCCCGATTCCTTCCATAAATGCTCGCATGCCAGCCAGGCCTTGGAAATGTCCATCAACTGCGACAAAAAGGACGGAGTAACCGGGACGATACTGCGGTTGGCTAAAGAGGCGTGCAAGTTCCATGAGCGTTGCGATACCACAGGTCGGATCCGCACCAGGTGCCATTGCGGGGACGACAGACATCGCATCGTAATAAGCGGTGATAACAACAAGCTCATCGCTGAGCGTTGGATCACCGCCCTCTAAGAAACCACGTATGTTCTGTCCCACACGGCGTTCCCACGTCATTTTACCTCGCACACGAACATTAACCGCATTACCTTGCGCCTGCTGGTCTTCAAGCAGAGCTGTGAGGACATCGGCATCCGTTTTAGAAATCCAAAAACGTGGGATGTTAGCGGGAACAGTGCCAAATTTGTTTTCCGCTTCGCCTCGGATCGTTGTTTCGGGTTGGATGAAAATGACAGCGGTGCCACCGAGCATTGCTGCGTTGATGTAGCGGGTACTGGAGTTGAAGTCGAGGAGAACGATCGCGCCTTTTGGGATAAAGACATTTGATTCACTCGCAGCGACGAACTCGCCAGGTTCATCAATCTGTCCATCTTTGTTATTATCAATACCGTCGGTATCGTCCCCGGGAACTTCATCTGTCCAACCGTCAGCATCGTTATCGATACCGTCTGTCGCCCAGCCCTGAATCTCCGAGAGCAGCGGTATCTCGCCGTATTCATCAATGGTGCCGTCTTCATCGTTATCAATGCCATCGGATGCTTTTTGCAAGTGTTCATTGAGTATGTCATCGGTGATGCTGGCTTCAGTGATTCGGTAGCGTCGTGCAAGTGTTGTGAGCGTATCTCCCGCTTGGAGTTCGTACCAAAATCCACCGATATTGGTGCCGTTAAAGTCAGCGAGTTCAGCGTCGTCACCGTAAAGAAGCGGACCGGATAACCCACCTGTTGGGATATAGACAGTACTCCCTTGAACCACAGGTGTCGCCAAAAATTCGTTTCGCTCGTCTGCAAGGATAACAGCTTCATCAACTTGGAAACTGTCGGCAATATCTTTTAGCGTCTCCCCTGCTAATACGGTGTGTTTAATTGCATCTGCTAAGAGTGAAGTGCGTACAAGGTTCGGCCAAAGTGGGGTGAGTTCAAAAGTATGCAGGACGGTGCCATCAGGTGAGAGCACTTCAATGAGACTGTCACCGTGGTCAATCGGTACAGTGACTGGGAATTCACGACTCTCAACGTTTTGCAAGCCGATTTCTACGAAGCGGTCAAAGATGTACTTACTTCCGCTTGCGGCCTGCGGATAGCCTGTTACGCGGCTCTCAAGGCTCGAAAGACGGGCAATATCCTTTCGGATGTTACCGATAGAGAGATCGTCCCGAATCTGGATCGCGGCGGTTTTCATACCAGTGCTGGAAACCGTCTGTGCATCCGCAGTATCCAACAACCCGGTGAATAACAGCGCGGACACCAAAAACGTTAACACACTGATTACAGAAACAAAACATTGTGAGCAATATTCACACCTGCTATGCATTCTCATACTGTAAAGTCCCTCACCTTTCTTTATTTTTCACACTTCTCCCAACGGGTACATACGCGAGTGTTTTTGAGGTTACTTACTCAGGTACACTGTGCGAAGGGAAGACACCGCGGTTTATCGTAGGACGCGGTTCATTTATTTTTTTGCATTCTGATTTCTTTAGATGTTTGCCATACAGACTTTTTTGATACAATATTAGCAATAATGTGTAT
>RKRO01000466.1 GCA_007571355.1 Candidatus Poribacteria bacterium
TGGCGGAACATCGCGCGTTCTCTGAAAGCCGTCATCGATGAAGACAGCCTCACAGCATTTTCAGGCACGGAGTCGCTGCCGTTCCCTGCGGGTCAACACAACCGCATCGCCGTGAAGGTTATCGACAGGCGCGGGAATGAATTGCTGCAAATACACAAGCTGCTTGATAGTTATAGTGAAATCCAAAAATAAATACACCCTTGGACGCAGATACCCCCCCTACCCCCCCGCAAGCAGGGGGGAATCAGGAGGGCATCGCTTCGATTTATCCGCCCTTATCAAGGGCAGGCGAGTACGCCGCAACACCGCACCTGCTGGGTGCTGGGTGCGGTGTTATATTTGTAGCGTAATCTGTTAGATTGTGCGTAGCACCCAGAAACTATGGGCGAAGGTGTCGGCTGAAATCATCAAGGTTCTCAGCCAGCAGTGCGGCGCGATGCAGCTGCGTGAGATGTTGTAGGTCCTCAATTGTTTCGAGTGCTGCTTTTGGGGCTTGGGTATCCTCTTCAGGGAACCGGACTTCAAGCACTTCAAGGATATCTTCTATCGCCCGCGTTTTTTGTCCTTGTTCAGTTCCTCGTTCGATGCCTCGAACGAGCCCTTGCTCAAGGCCTTGTTGTTTTACATCGGCGAAGTGGTGATGGTAAAAAGGAGATTCTTGCATAATGTCCCTCGATAAGAGTTGTGTTAGTAAAGTCAGGTCATGCGCGAGTCCACCGAAGAGTCCCAGTGCGTACATTAATGTTCCGCGCGTCTGTCTATCTACCGGTGTCGCTGTCGTTGCGTCAATACATTTTTTCATCCATTGCACCGCATCCATTCCGGTGGGTGGCTTCATCAAGGGGGTGAAAGGCAGCAATCCGATTGCGGGTGATTCCAAAATCTGTTGTCCTTCTGCCTCAGCCAGTCGAATTACCTTATATTTGATAGAAAAAAGGAAATCATTCCATGCGTAGGCATAGAACCCCGGATCATTGCGTCCTGCAGTTGGCCGGAGATAGATAACAATTGTATAGACAGGTAGTGCGTGTGCGGCAACCAGGAAACTGTTATATTCGACAACGCGTAACGGCATCGGTTTAGACGTACTGTCGCCTACCTGCACCTCTATGTGGAGGATTGCCTCGTGGGAGCCAGTCCTCACTTTGAGCGTACAATCGCTGTATCGGACGTGCACCGCGGGTTGTACGGTATCAAATTTACGAAGAACCTTGAGGTGTGGATCGTTGAGTGCGAATCGCACAATTTCTGGCGAATATTCTTCCAAGAGATGTTTCATAACGATATCATAATCTTGTGCCATGTCTATATTATACACTGTTCCGTGTTATAAATCAACTTTTTAGGAGAAAAAAATGTCAACACATCGCGAACAACAAGAGATGCCGATTCAACCCGTAGAACAACCGATTCTCTGCTCGCCTTATGCAGAGCCCGACAAACATTGGGTCTACGACAGAGAGACGGGGCGGCCCAGCCGAATGCCGGGCAGACGGCGGGCAGGCTATTGGATAGATCAATATGCCACTGACCAAGAGCAGCTCCAACTTGCTATTGCGGAAGAAGAGGGGTACAGTAGTTTACCGATTGTAGAGAGCCTTCGAAACGACGTGCGACGGTGGCGAGAGAGCAACTATAGAAATGCCACAAACATCACACGACAACTTCTTAGATATTGGCAACGCGAGGGGCGAGAACGCCGACTCTTCTTCTGTCAATTGGAGGCAGTAGAGACAATCATCTACGTCGCCGAAATCCGACGGGCGAAACTCCGACTTGGATTCACACCCGAATTCACAGATGAGGCCCTTGCACAACTCCGTGATGCTGACCTCATCCGTTACGGGTGTAAGATGGCGACCGGCAGCGGCAAAACTGTCGTTATGGCGATGCTCATCGCCTGGGCGTTTTGCAACCGTGGGAAAGTCCGCGCCGATACGCGTTTCCCGTCTGCGGTGCTTGCAGTCTGCCCGAATCTCACCATCAAAGACCGCCTCAACGTCTTGCGCCCGGATGATGAGGATAATTACTACGAGAAATTTGATCTCGTGCCGGCAACGCTTAAAACGTTCCTCAGACGCGGCAAGGTCAAGATCACCAACTGGCATCAATTGGCATTGGCTTCCGAAAGCACCGAAAACGGCACTTCACATAAGGTCGTGAACAAGGGGCAAGAGACGGTAGCCGCCTACAGCGATCGGATTTTGGGTGACCTCGCTGGGCGCGGTGAGATTATGGTGTTCAACGATGAAGGGCATCACGCCTACCGTCCGTTAGCGTCAAATATCAAATTTAATAAAGATCTTAGCCGGGAAGAAAGAGCTGCACAGAAAGCCGATCAGCAGGCTGCGACTATCTGGATCCAAGGCTTAGACAGGCTCCAACAAGCGTGTGGTATCCGTTTTGTAGTTGACCTGTCAGCGACCCCGTTTTATCTTCAAAGCAGCGGTCACCCGGAGGGGAAACCTTTTGAATGGCTTGTCAGCGACTTCGGGTTAGGCGATGCGATAGAGAGCGGCATCACGAAAATCCCACGTATCCCGCTCAGCGATACCAATGGGGAGCCGACCCCGCGGTACTTCAGACTTTGGGAACACATCACCGACACGCTCGGTAGCGATCCGAAACCCGAGGATATCTATGCCGAAACTTATGATGCCCTTGAAATGATCGCCAGCCAATGGAAAATCCAATTCGATGCCAACACATCGGATGTTCCGAATTGTATGATAGTGATCTGTCCGGAAACCAAAGTCGCTGAAGTCTTTCACCGCGGTATTTCTGGCGAAACCCTCCAAGACGACACAATTGCTTATGGCACAAGCGGTCTTTTTGCTGATTTTCCTGAACTCCTCAGTAACACCGAACACGAGACGCGTACCCTCCGCATTGATAGTAAAAGGCTTGCGGAGGAGGGAAGTAATGCGGAGCACCTCCGGGAAGTCGTCAGCACTATCGGTAAAGTAGATAAACCTGGGCAAAAGATCCAGTGCGTCGTCTCTGTCTCTATGCTCAATGAAGGCTGGGATGCGAATAACGTCACACAGATCCTTGGGTTGCGTGCCTTCAAAAGTCAGTTGTTGTGTGAGCAGGTGGTGGGGCGCGGCCTCCGCCGCATGAGTTACGACATTGATCCTGAAACGGGGCTTCTGCCAGCTGAGTACGTCGATATATACGGCATCCCGTTCACGTTGATTCCATTCAAAGGTCGTCAGAGTGAACAGAGAAAGCCAGACAAACCGACTTACCGTGTCCGCGCGCTCCCTGCACGCCGCCACTATGAAATCCAATTTCCCAACGTTGAGGGGTACACTTTTGCACTCCACCATGATGCGATTACTGCGGATATAGATAAAATGGAGCCGCTCACACTTGAGCTTGGACCTGATGAACTGTTTGCTGGCGGTATCACGCTCAGTGAAAACAGACACATCTATATTGGGGAGAATGAAATCCACGATAGGCGGGCGTTTTACGATGCCAATCACTTTCAGACGATCAAATTCGACATCGCTCGTCACATTCTCGCCAAGCTGCCGATAGCACAGTGGCA
>RKRO01000151.1 GCA_007571355.1 Candidatus Poribacteria bacterium
GTGCAGGAGAGCCCCTCAATTAACAGCGGACGTTACATACGTCCAACATTTATCAAACTCACGTTAATTAAAAAATGAAAATACAATTCTTTTGCCTTTCTGTACTAATAGCAAGTCTCATTTTATCCATAACCGGCGAAGCAGCAGACGAAGGCGCACACGCCGCTGAATTTCTCAGCCACGGTGTAGGTGCCCGCGCACTCGGAATGGGAAGCGCATTTGTCGCTATCGCTGACGACGCAACCGCTACCTACTGGAACCCCGCAGGACTCACCAAGGTCAAGAAACATAGTTTTTCAGCGATGTACTCCGACACCTTTAGCACCGGGGACGGCAGCTGGCTCAGCAGAGGCTTAGTCTCTTACAATTTCCTCAACTACGTTTATCAAATTGAGGATATCGGCAGTCTCGGCCTGAGTTGGATTCGCCTCGGGGTTGACGATATACCCCGCACGACCTTCATAGACATCAATAACAACGGAGTCCTCGGCGATTTCCAAGACAAAAACGGCAACGGGATCAAAGATGAAGGTGAACCCTATATTGATAAACCCGAAATCGCAGAGTATTTCAGCAATACCGATAACGCCTTGCTCGTCTCTTATGCCCGTCAGATACACGCTATGGTATCAGTCGGTGGTAACCTCAAACTCCTCAATCAAGCCATCTTTGAAAACAGCGGAAACGGCTTCGGCATTGACATCGGTCTCATTGCCGAACCCTACAAAGGTTTAAGGGTCGGAGCGATGTTGTTGGATGCAACAGGTACACAAATCCGATGGAATACGCCTGACAAACCAACATTCACCCGGACACGGCGACTCCGATTTGGCACTGCTTACCATTTCGCCGTTCCACGCCTCGGTAGAGGTGCTATTGGTGTCGATTTTGAAACCAATCAGGCTGATCTTCAAGAAGGGAGTGAGGGCGGCGGTCTTGTCCTACGTACAGGCGCGGAGTACTGGCTCTTCAACACCGTTGCACTCCGCGGTGGATGGAATGGACACGGGCTGTCCGCAGGCGCAGGACTCCGCGTGGCGGTAAATACCATGTCATTTTTCATCAATTACGCTTTCAATACACACACCCTCGGTGCTTCACAACGCATCTCCGTCTCCGGCGAATTCTAATTCCAACGCGGCGGCATTCATAATTCCGTTCCTTACCACCACAGTTGATAAGATTGAAGAGCGACACACATCTGCTAAAGAGGTATCCGCGATAGCACAAACAATAGCAGAAGCAGTCAAAGAGAAATCAATGGGAAATGAGGAACAGCATTTTACACAAGTGGTGGTTGCTCAAAAACCGTATCTGCACCCACTTCAATCCGTACCGGTGCTAAATGCGGACGAATGGCTTCCGTATCCACATGCACACCCAGGCCCGGAAGTTCTCTCACCCGAACCATGCCATCGGATGCAACACGGAAGGGGTCCCTTACTAAGCATTGTGACAATTCCGATCCTGCCGCCGGATATTCTAATAAATCGAAATCGGGGTTCGTTGCGAAGACGTGAAGGGCCGCAGCAAGACTCAGATGACTCTTAAACGTGTGGTTGACATACTGGATACCGTGTCGCTCGGCGAGTTGGCGTACTTGAAAAGAAGGCATAATCCCACCAATACGTCCAGCGTCGATCTGAACGAATTGTACACCACCGTGAACAATCAGGTCCTCTGCTGTTCGGTAAGTATCTGATCCCTCGCCTGCTGCGATGGGAACACGCGGCCTCTTTTTCGTTAGCGAACCGTAAGCATCAATCGCATCAGGCGCAAGCGGCTCCTCTAACCACGTCGGCGAAAATTGTGCAAACACTTCGGCGCGCCGATAGGCTGTTTCGTGGTCAGCCCTCCAGACAACACCAGCATCAATCATAATTTGAGCATCTGTGCCCATCCCTTCACGCGCCGCTTGCACGAGTGCAATGTCATTTGCCTCACCGAATTTCCCCATCGCCCCCCAACCAAACTTCGCTGCACGATACCCCTGTTCACGCAATCCCGCCGCAATACGGTGTGTTGCCTCCGGTGTGTCGCCGAAAAGAACAGACGCGTAGGGGAGTTTGGGATGCGCGCTGTCAGAAGTGTCAGACATCTCCGCAAGCAGACGATAAACAGGTGTCTCTAACTGTTGTCCAATAACATCCCACAGGGCAATCTCTGCCCCGCTATAGGCGTGCTGAATCTGTTGAATGTCGAGACCGTTCCGCAGCACCTTTTCACTCAGTTGAAGCACATCGTCAGGACTATCAAGCGTCTCGCCGATGAGAGACGTACGGATGTTGATAATATTGCCATGCGACATCGGACAGCAATAAACAGCGAGACTGACCAACGGCGAGGCATCGCATTCGCCCCATCCCTCAAGTCCAGTATCCGTTCGGACGCGTACCAAGAGCGTATCTTGCGTCCCGTCTGCTGCTGTCGTGATGTCGGGCATCCGTAAATAGAACGGATCAACCGCTGCGATCTTCATCTGCGTCAGATGCCGTCCCTTCCGATTGTTCGCTCTCTTCACTCGAAACAAGAGGGGGAGTTGTGGATACGAGTCGTTGAACCTGCGGAACTGATAAGGCGCGCGCCGCTGAAATCACAAACCAACCGAGCAAACCGATGCCAGCACCGACGCACATCGCTATTCCCGCACCCCTCGGTGTCGCAATCTGATCCATCGTCTCTCGGCTCAGTTCGCATGAAAAGTTATTGATATGCTTGACAGTGACTGTTCGGCTCTCACCTTCTTGCACATATTCAACGGTTGGTGCTGTTTCACTATCTACTATAATATCGGCGTTTCCAGATGGCGTGTTGATCTCAATCACGTTTTGTCCTGCATCGCCTATCCAACGCGCTTTTAGACCCTTCACGCCCTCTGCATCACCAATCGGTTCTACCCGTGTACGGCACAATAGGTTACCTAAAAGGTGGATAGCAATGTCCTTCGACTTTGATAAAGCATTGCCCAACTTTTCTGAATTCACGTTCTTCTCCAATCGTTTGATATCCGTGATATACAAAATGCCTTCACAGATTTCCGCTTCGGTTAAATTCACTTATTTCGCGCTCAAATATCTGTATTATCGTAAAGCCCATCATGATTGAAACACATCACGTCGAAGCGATGCCCCTTTGATTCCCCCTGATAAGGGCGGAGGGGTTGTCTTCGGACAAGTGTTCATTTATTTTCGGATTTTACGATAAATGTATTATACCGAAAATACACCCTATTGTCAAGATATCGTAAAAAACCTTGACGAATCACAGATTTTGTGCAAAAATATATACACATCTGTGACTGGAAGCAGACATCTTTTAGATCGAACATCAAAGTCTGTGCGCTAAGAACAGCGTCTTCCACGATCAGGATACAGCCAGTTTGGACATCAATCAGCGTACAAAGAGGAGTTTTGACATGCGTAACGCCCAAACCTTATCGAAAAGTCAAACATCTTATGAACGAGAGATTCCGCTTTTCCCATTACAGACAGTCTTGTTCCCCGGCGGATTCTTACCACTGCATATTTTTGAACCTCGCTATCGTACTA
>RKRO01000561.1 GCA_007571355.1 Candidatus Poribacteria bacterium
CCTTTGAATTATGAATAATTTTTCAAGAGGTTTAATTCTTTAAAAATTGGTTAAAGCAACGATACCGGGGAGCGGTTTTCCTTCTAAAAATTCCAGAGAGGCACCCCCACCCGTCGAGATATGTGTCATCCGATCCGCGACCCCAGCTCGATGCACCGCAGCAACGCAATCTCCTCCACCAATGATGCTCACTGACTCCGAATCGGCAATCTGTTTCGCTACCGCAATCGTGCCTTGTGCAAACTTCTCGAATTCATAGACACCTAAAGGACCATTCCATACCACTGTTCCTGCAAGTCCGATCTGTTCACCAAATGCCGATACGGTTTCGGGGCCGATGTCCAATCCCTGCCATCCGTCGGGGATATCTCTGTCGCCGATAGTCTGCGATTCAGTTTCGGGGTTAAACTCTCGTCCGACAATATGATCTACCGGTAGCACAACTATGTCCGAGAACTCTTCCTTGTCGACGAGCGATTTCGCGACATCAAGTTTCTCTGTTTCGACAAGCGAATTACCGATATTAAAACCCATCGCTGACAGAAAGGTATATGCCATGCCGCCGCCGATGAGTAGTGTATCTACCTGTTCAAGGAGCGTTTCGATGAGTGTAATCTTGTCCGATATTTTCGCACCGCCGAGAATCGCGACATAAGGGCGCAGAGGGACTTCTAGGCTTGTGCTGAGATAATAAATTTCGCGGGCCATCAAGAGTCCCGCGACACACGGATTGAGATAGTGGGTTACGCCCTCAGTTGAAGCGTGTGCTCGGTGTGCTGTGCCGAAAGCATCGTTGACATAGACATCTGCAAGCGAGGCGAGTTGCTGAGCAAACGCGGCATCGTTCTCGGTCTCTTCAGCGTAAAAACGGACGTTTTCAAGGAGGAGCACATCGCCGTTGTTTAAGTCCGCTACAGCATTTTCCACCGATTCACCGATGCAATCTTTGACGTGAGCGACGCGCCTGCCGAGTTTCCGGCTCAAAGCGATAGCGATCAGTTCCGTCGAGAGGGTCTCCCGATCAGATGCCGACCCTACGTCCGGTCTCCCTAAGTGCGTTACCAAGATAATTTTCGCATCCGAGTTGATGAGCGACAAGAGTGTCGGCAATGCGGCGGTGATACGCGTCTCATCTGTAATCTTCCCATCCTGCATCGGAACATTGAAGTCTATCCTCACAAGCACGCGTTTCCCGGTAACGTCTATGTCCTTGAGTTCAAGTTTGTCCACGTGTTTAATTCTCCCATCGTCTCGGTTTCATGCAGAATTCGCTGCCGTTACCGCAAGGTGCGCTGCTTCAGAGAGGCCTTCTGCTTGTTGGACGTTCAGATCGGATTCCGCAATAATTTGTTTTCCAAGTGCTACGTTTGTCCCTTCTAACCGGACGACAAGCGGAACATTGAGTTCAACCTGTTTTGCCGCTTCAACGATGCCGTTTGCAATCGTGTCACATTTCATAATACCGCCAAAGATGTTAACGAGAACAGCCTTCACATTTTCATCTCCAAGGATAAGACGGAAGGCGTGCGCGACCGCTTCCACGGATGCCCCACCGCCGACATCAAGAAAGTTTGCAGGTTCGCCACCGTTCTGTTTGATGATGTCCATTGTTGCCATGGCTAACCCGGCACCGTTCACCATACAACCGATGTTGCCCTCAAGGCGGATATAACTCAAACCAGATTCGCTCGCTTCCAATTCACTTGGATCCTCTTCGTGGGGATCGCGCATCTCAGCAATATTGGGATGTCGCCAGAGTGCGTTGTCGTCAAGGTTTATCTTGGAATCAAGCGCGACAATGTCTAATGCATTGGCTGTCGTCACGATCGCTAATGGATTAATCTCTACCAATGAACAGTCGCATTCAGTGCATGCATTGTAGAGTGATAAAATCAGCGATGCGGCATTTGGAAGGATCGGACGGTAACTTGGATCGGTAATCAGTTTGTATGCGAACGCTCGCGCTTGAAATTCGGTTAACCCGAAAGCAGGATCGATGTGTGTTCTAATGATCTTTTCGGGGGTTTGCGCTGCGACTTCCTCAATGTTGACTCCACCCTCTTCGCTGCCGATTAACGTGAGTTGGGACGTTTCTCGATCAAGCAAGATCGCGAGGTAGTACTCTTTCTCTATTTCTACGGCTTCGGCGATCAGCACTTTTCGGACACGTTTTCCCTCGGGCCCCGTCTGCGGTGTCACCAGTTGCATGCCAAGGAGTGTTTCAGCGTGTTGTTTGACTTCAGCGGGTGAGTTTGCGAGTTTGATGCCGCCACCTTTTCCGCGCCCGCCTGCATGAATTTGCGCTTTGACAACGCACCTGCTAAAATTGAATTCCTTAGCAATAACTTCCGCTTCCTCCGGCGTTTCAGCGACTTCACCCGGGAGTGTCCTGACACCGTGGGATTCTAAAATTTGTTTGGCTTGGTATTCATGGATGTTCATGTTTTATGTATAATTCTTGGGTGAGACTCCTTTGGCATTTATGGCGTGTCTGATTAGCGTGTTTTGGGTTAATTTGTTAGGAAATTATACCACACTTGAAGCAAAATTGCAAGTTTTTCAAATGTGTAGGCATCGCTGCCGATGCCTACACATCCCACATGCGAAAATTTCCACTATCCTTTTTGATCTTTGGTGACTCTATTTTCTATATAAAAAACAGTTGTTGTCGCATTGAACGGACAGCCCAACGAAGAGAGGAAGTATCATGAGAACTATCCAATTTTGGCGAAAATTCGTAAAAATTTTTCGATTACATTGGGAATACCATGGGTCGTATCATCATCCGAAAACCAGTCAAAAAGTACAGGCGATGGAAAAGGTGGAGTGTCTGAGAGACAAAGCCCGTTTTGGCATTGAAGGCAGTGATGCTCCCTATCAGGAGTTCTTTGTCTTCACCCCAAAAGAGGGCAAACACAACGCGGAATTTTTATTTTTAGTTGATGAGGAAACGAATACCTATGCTGGTATACCCAAAAACTGGCAGCTGATTGATTTGGAGGGTGCCGAGGAACGCGGTGATGTCGTCGGTTTCTTAGATAGTAGACGTTATCTGTTTGAAGGCGGCTCTAATAGGCTGCTCGCCGTGGCAGATGAACAAACGTAGCACCGGGCCTCACTTACTTCTGTTTTTTCGTCAGGTATAAGATTAGGGTGGCTCATGTAAAGACTGCGCGCGAATGAACATGTCAACCCTTTGTGGAGACTGCCTTCGGACGAAACGAGCGCACGGACTTTTTACATGAGCGAACTTTGATTCTATTGTTTCGTAGTTCATTTTTGACTCGAAGAATGCGTTCTCTAACTATACCAAGCATTGCTGCACGACATCTCGGTAGGTTTCTAACTTGGCAGTCTCTAATCCGCTTACCTTCGCCAGATCGTCCCATCGCCGTAGCGTGAGCGCATCTTGGAAGTGCGGGATCTGTTCAAACGCCTCCCGTTCTTCGTCTGACATCACGCCGCCCTGAACGATGAGACTCTTTTTTGAGGCATCGGATAACCCATCGTGATAAGCGGCATCTGTCGCGCATAGATAC
>RKRO01000487.1 GCA_007571355.1 Candidatus Poribacteria bacterium
CGGAAGTGTTGCCGGGGCAATCTGTCCATATCCCGGATGCAAACCTGCGCGCGGCCATTGGGGAGGCATTGGGTAAAAATCCAAATGCTTCTATGACAGGTGCAGAAATATCAGCGTTAGAGAGACTTGATGCAGCCGGTAGGGGCATTCAAGATTTAACAGGGCTCCAGTCAGCCATCAACCTGCGATGGCTCTCCGTCTCAGACAATCAAATCACCGATCTGTCGCCAATCGCGAGTTTACCCCATCTGCGCGCCCTCTGGTTCGCCAATAATTATACGCTCTCTGATTTATCGCCGTTGAAGGATCTCATAAACCTCACTGAACTAATGTTTGAGCGCGCGCCAATATCTGATTCTGATCTGGAGCAACTTGCAGGCTTAACCAATCTTGAGCGGTTAGAATTTTCTTCGAAACACGTCTCTGACTTATCCATACTGAAGAATTTCACAAATCTCACACGTTTGTGGGTAAATTGGACGCATGCCTCCGATTTATCGCCACTTGCAGGCTTAACCAACCTGAAACATATTACAATGTGGGGCAACGATTTCGTGTCCGATTTATCCCCTCTTGCAGGACTCATACAACTGGAACGCTTAGATATATGTGGCTCAAACATATCAGACCTCACCCCCATAGCAGGCTTAACAGGTTTGGATCGTCTTGAGTTTGCCGGTAACAAGATCTCGGATATATCTCCCTTAGCCGGCTTAACACAGCTAACACGTGTAAGACTGCCGGATAACAACATTTCAGACGTATCACCGCTTGCAGGCTTAGCAGATATGAGACAACTACATCTTCATAATAACAACATAACTGACTTTTCACCGCTGGATGGCATGCGTGAGAAAATAGAATTCATTTGGCACGGCAATCCAGGGTTCCCAGAAGGAGGTCCAAAAATAGAGGGCCCATGGTTATGGGTCAATTTCCCAGACCTGTCCGCCCGCGGACAGACAGACTCCCTCTCCGTAGCAAGTGGGGGGACCCTCACAGAAGTGGAGGTGGCTACCCACGGTGCGACGGCAGGAGAATCTGTTGGCAGCAGCGTCTGGACATCTCACAAACTCCTCCCAATAGGGCGGATTGCAGAGATCGAGACGCTTGCAGATGTCCTGAACGTTCCATCCGTGAATGAGGACGATGGCGTGCTCTACGGTTCTGTGTCTGTATACGCACCCCAAGAACAGACAACAGTGCTGTATGTCGGAGGCGAAGGTATCCTTAGCGTGTGGCTCAATGGAACTTTCGTCTATTTATCTCCGGGTGGTGGTGGGCGGACTGATTCATACGACAGTCTTGTACCGGTTACGCTTCAGGCAGGGAAAAATGTTTTGTTAATTAAGAACATAAGCCTCGGGAAAGCATTTGTTGGGTTTGAACCCGGCACAGAATACACGGTGGCTACCTCGGGCATCGGAGCCAGTCTCCCTGAAACAGCCATCCACATAGACGATACGTTCACTATCGATTTGAACGCAGAAAGTATCCCTAATCTTGCAGGGTGGCAATTGGATATTACGTTTGATCCTGCAGTGCTTGAAGCAGTTGAAGTGAGTGAGGGCGATTTTCTAAAGGGTGATGGCGGCACAACTTTCTTTCAAAAAGGCACTCTGAATAACCACACCGGTGAGATTATAGGTGTCCAAGCTGCCCGGCTCAGCGGCGGTGCGGTCAGCGGCACCGGTCCCTTGCTTTCTATCTCTTTTCGGGCAAAGGCAGCAGGACATACCCAATTAACGCTCTCGAATGTCCAAGTGGGGGATCCTGGGGGTGTGCCAATCTCTGTGTTTGCCTACGGGCCTGACCTTACTGTTCATGGGCGTTTGGCAACCGGCGATATAAATAGAGATGGGCAGGTGAGTATTCTGGATCTGATATTGGTTGCGCAACGATTCGGAGAGTCCGTGCCAGGGGATTCTTCTATAGATATAAATAGCGATGGGACAATTAACATCTTAGACCTGATCTTGATATCCCAACGTCTGGGCGAAACCACTGCTGCGGCACCTTCGCTTGTTGCCGTGGAAAATGCAGAAGCACTCAATCCTGCCGTGGTCCAAACTTGGATCTCGCAGGCACAACTAACAGATGATGGGTCGCTTGCGTTCCGCGAGGGGATTGCGAAACTCCAGGCACTGTTGGAGTCTTTGACGGTTCCTGATCAAACGGCGTTGCTTGCGAACTATCCGAACCCGTTCAACCCGGAGACGTGGATCCCGTATCAGTTGTCAACCCCTGCAGATGTTACCTTGCATATTTATACGGCAAGTGGTCTCTTGGTTCGGACGTTGGATGTAGGACATCAGACTGCGGGGGCGTATCAGAGTCGGAGCCGTGCGGCGTATTGGGATGGCAGGAATGCCGTGGGTGAACCCGTGGCGAGCGGTGTCTATTTCTATACCTTGACAGCGGGGGACTTCACGGCAACTCGGAAAATGTTGATCAGGAAGTGAATCCGGAGGTGAGAAAGAGGTGAATTCTGGAAATAAGTAACCTTTTTCGGCCTCGGATAGGCGAGGTGTCCTTACGTCTTGCTGATGGACAATGGCAAAACATTCTAAAATCTACCCTAAAGAGTGGAGGCTCATCATGCAGAAACATGCTTTAAAAAATGTGTTAATATTCTTACTTGCGATGTTTACCCTTGTCGGGTCACTATCTGCTGGCAATTGGCAACAGTGGCGCGGCGCACACAACGACGGGATTAGCCATGAAACCGATATCCCTATTCAGTGGAGTCAAACTGAAAATGTCAAATGGCGTTTACCGCTCCCCGGCGAAGCCGCCTCTACGCCTGTCATCTGGGAAGATAAGATTTTTCTTACCTCAGCTGAAGGGAATGCTCTCGTCTTAATGTGTATCAGCACTGAGGGTGAAGAACTCTGGAAACGCACTTTAGGACATGGCAACAGAAGTGTCCGCGGCGGTGAAGGCAATTCTGCAGCACCTTCGCCCGTAACGGATGGCGAACACGTCTGGGCATTTCTCGGAACCGGAGATCTCGCCTGCTACGATTTTGATGGCAATCAGGTCTGGCACACCAACCTCGCTGACCGTTACGGCGAATTTAACCTCTACTTCGTTATGTCGACGACCCCACTGCTTGACCAGGATCGCCTCTATTTCCAACTTATTCACAGCAACGCATGGGTCGTCCTTGCACTTGATAAAATGACCGGTAAGGAGATCTGGAAACATAACAGAGATAGCGATGCAGTCTCTGAATCTGAACAGGCGTATACCTCCCCAATTCTCTACCGGGATGCTGATCGTGAATACCTTGTTGTCCATGGTGCCGATTATGTGACCGCCCACAGTTTGGCAGATGGCAGTGAGATCTGGCGGTGCGGCGGTTTGAATCCAAAAGCGAATTATAACGACTTCCTCCGATTTGTCGCTTCTCCCGTTGCAACAGAAGGGCTTATTGTCGTCCCTTCCGCGAAAAATGGACCCGTTTTAGGCATCAATCCAGCCGCGACTCAGAGCGATCTAACGGACAGCGAGTGGCAAATATGGAAACGCCAGCAAGGTACCCCTGATGTTCCCTCGCCGCTTATTCACGACGGTTTGGTTTATCTCTGTCGGGAAAACGGCGACCTGATATGTCTTGATGCCAAAACTGGAGAGCAATTCTATAGAGAACGAACGCATCGGCACCGGCATCGCGCCTCACCCGTCTATGCAAATGGACATATCTATCTGACCGCTCGCGACGGTGTAATTACGGTTGTTAAAGCCGGACGTCAGTTTGACATAGTCGCCAGCAATGCCATGGGTGAAGTGATCGCTGCGTCTCCGGCTATCGCAAACGGCACCCTCTATCTCCGGAGTTATCAGGCACTTTATGCTATCGGTGCTCAGAAATGAAAAGTTACACCGATTTGCCGAGCGATGCCGGTTCCAATATTATCGGGCAGGTCACAGCGCAAGCAACCCGACTCCAGAAACGCCTCGCCTCTGTCAAACAGACTGTGGCGATCATGAGCGGCAAGGGGGGAGTCGGGAAGAGTTCACTCACCGCGAATCTTGCTACTGCACTCACGGTGAAAGGAAATACTGTTGGAGTCGTTGACGCGGACATCAACGGCCCGACGCTTGCGAAGATGATGGGGGTTCGGAACGCGACGCTGGAATACACGCCTGCTGGGGTTAAACCCGCGATGACCGCACTCGGCACTAAACTGATCTCTATGGATCTCCTCTTGGCTGAAGACGATGCCCCCGTCCTCTGGAATGCCCATTCACAAAAAGATGCGTTCACATGGCGCAGCACAATGGAGGTCGGTGCCCTCCGGGAATTTATCGCCGATACTGAATGGGGCAATTTGGATTATCTTCTATTAGATCTACCACCCGGGACAGATCGACTTCCAAATGTGGTAGAACTTATTCCGAATCTCGGGGGTATCGTCGTTGTGACAATTCCCTCTGAAGTTTCGCAATTGATCGTCAAAAAATCGGTGACCATGGCGAGAGATATTCTCAAAGTCCCGATCATCGGTGTTGTCGAAAATATGGCGTTCTATGTATGTCAGCACTGTGGCGAGGAAGAACCCCTCTTTTCCGCAGATAAAACGCCTCATAAAGCATTCCAGCAGACCGTTCTGGGCAGTATCCCCTTTGATCCGAAGCTTGCACGCTCCAACGATAACGGAACGCCTTATGTTGACAGGTACCCAGATGCTCCCGCAAGTCAAGCACTCATGCAAGTCGCTGAAAAAATCCAAGACTTTTTTTCTGATTCCCCCCTGATAAGGGGGGTAGGGGGGTTGCCTTCCTAAATCTGATTCCCCCTGATAAGGGGGGTAGGGGGTTTGCCTTCCTTTATTTGATGATTTTACGATAAGTCCCGAACCCGCCTCAAAAAACCGCAAGGAAACTTAAAACAATGAAATTTCTATGTACAGATTGCGACACAGCGATGAAGTTTAAAGACGTGACCCGACCTGAACAAGGCTCTGTAACAGCACTTTTTGAATGCCCTGATTGCTTTACAGAGATCGCCATGTACCTCAATCCGTCGGAGACCCAGATGCTGAAATCCTTAGACCTTAAACTCGGCGGTACTAACGAAGCCGCGCAACCGATGCAGCTGGTCCGTTCACAATTAGAGACGGCAAAGGGCGAATCGATGTCTAATCTGTTTTCGTCGGAAACCAGTTCAGACGAGACGACGGAAGGCGGCAAATGTCCCTTTACGGGTGTTATCTCAGAGGCATTTCAGGAAGACGCAACGCCAATCGAACCGGAGGGGCCAACCTGGACAGCCGAGGCTCTTGAACGTTTGGATCGGATTCCCGCTTTTGTGCGCCCTATGGCAAAAATGGGCATCGAAAGTTTCGCCAAAGACAACGGACATGATGAGATTACAGGCGAAGTTATGGATGCCGCCCGCGGCAATTTCCCTGCCCAGTTCTGAAGTCGTCAATAATGTGTTATTTTTGGGGCAGGGCGATTTCGTTTCGGTTTTGATTTCGATTTTCGTTTACAAGTGTTAACGTTTCTTCACAGGATCGCGAGCACCGTTCGCTCTTACAGTCTTGTAGGTCGGGTAGAGTGTAGCGAAACCCGACACGTCCGACTATGGAGGGTATGTTATGGCATCTGTAAAACACTTCGGTAAAATTGTTTGCTTATTGCTTTCTCTCATGACTTGCCACATCGCCGACGCGCAGCAACCGCTTGCGCAACAAGCATTCACTGTCTTTGAGCAACACTGCATGGACTGCCACAGCGAATACGGTGCCTATGCCGATGCACTCGTCATTAAACATGCAGTGCTTCTGGACACGCGCGCCGTCGTTCCAGGGCAACCCGATGCTTCTGAACTCTATGCGCGCCTCCTCAGTGATACAGCTGCTATAGGTTCACAGATGCCGTTAGGACAAGAACCCTTGAAAGAGCAGGAAATCGCGATTATCCGACGTTGGATAGCCGCAGGTGCCCCAGACTGGACAGATATTCCGAAACCGGAACGTCGGTTCATCACCACCGAGGCGATGCTCAACACTATCCACTCACACCTAAAATCGCTCACTGATTTTGATCGGGAATTTGCGCGTTATTTTACATTGACGCACCTCTATAACGCAGGCGCGAGAGATGACAACTTACGCGCCTATCGAAATGCGCTTTCCAAGTTAATCAATAGTCTCTCCTGGGGCAAGCGCGTACGAAAGCCAAAACCTATTGACAGTGAAGAGACAATATTTTACATTGACCTCCGGCACTACGAATGGGATAGTCAGAGCGATCCGTGGTATAAAATTGAGCAGGCGTACCCCTACGGTATTGACTTCAACACCACAACTTACACGGCTCTGTGTCGAGAAACAGATTGTGAACTCCCGTTTATCCGGGCTGACTGGTTCATCGCGACTGCCTCCGTGCCCCCGCTCTATTATGAAATTCTCGATCTGCCGACAACAGAACAAGCGTTGGAAACGTATCTTGGCGTAAATGTCGACGCAAACATTAAAAACGCCCCGGGGCTCCGTGTCGTGCGCGCCGGTTTCAACGAGTCGGGTGTCTCAAGAAACAACCGTGTCGTTGAGCGTCACGAATCTCGGTACGGCGCGTATTGGAAAAGTTACGACTTCGCTGGAAATGCCGGCAAACAGAATATTTTCATGCATCCGCTCTCTTTTACGCACGATGGCGGCGAAATTATTTTCAATCTGCCGAACGGGTTGCAAGCCTACTACCTCAGTACTGGTTCCGGGGCCCGACTGGATACCGCCCCCATTGAAATCGTCTCAAATGCTGGAGCGCGGGACCCCGTGGTCCGAAACGGATTGTCGTGCATGGGCTGCCACACAGAAGGCCTAAAAACTTTTGAAGATCAGATACGCCTTGTTGTCGAGCGAACTCCGAACTTATCTGACGATAGAGCACAAGCCTTGCGTCTCTATGCCGAGAAACCAGAGATGGATATCCTTGTTCGTGAGGATGTTGCGCGCTACCGGGAAGCCCTTGAAGCCGCGGGCGGAATCTTTGGCGGCACTGAACCCATTCAGCAACTCGTCAAACAATTTGAGGGGCCTCTGAATGCAGCGGCTGCTGCAGCGGAGGTCGGCTTGTTGACCTCCGACTTTCGCCAAAAGATTCGTGAGAGAAGTGGGCTCCAACGCGCAGGTTTGACAGTCTTAGATGTTCCGAATGGGAGCGTCAAACGGGATGCATGGGCATCGCAATTTGGGGCGGTCATATCAGCACTGAACCTTAGGGGACAAACCGGGATGTCGGACAGAACGCCGACAGTTACCCAGCCATCAATAATTCAGAGCAGAACGAGACAGCCAACGCCGGGGACATCACGTTCCGCCGCGAGTTCCCCCTCCACCGACATGGTGTTGATCCCCGCTGGCAGCTTTCAGATGGGAAGTACCACTGGTGAATTAGACGAAAAGCCGGTGCATACCGTCTACGTTGATGCTTTTTACATGGACACATACGAGGTAACGAACGCGCAATATAAAAAATTCATTGATGCAAACCCACAGTGGCGAAAAGACCAAATCCCGCGTGCATACCACAATGGATTTTACCTGAATCATTGGAATGGCAACACCTACCCCGTGGGTAAGGCGAATCATCCGGTGGTGTATGTAAGTTGGTATGCGGCGATGGCGTATGCGAAATGGGCAGGCAAACGTCTGCCGACAGAGGCAGAATGGGAAAAGGCCGCACGCGGTGGACTGCGTGGTAAAAAATATCCATGGGGTGATTCTATTGATAGTAACCAGGCCAACTTCGGTAACAATGTAAAAGGCACTACAGCTGTCGGGATGTATCCAGCGAACGGCTACGGCTTGTATGACATGGCGGGGAATGTTTGGGAGTGGTGCATAGATGAATATGACAGCGAGTTCTATGGACGTTCGCCGCGGCAAAATCCTATTTCGGGAGCAAGTATAGCGCGCGTAATAGCGAACTTCACAAGCGTTAAAATTAATCGCGTCCTGCGCGGCGGCTCCTGGAGCTGGACAGCACAGTACGTGCGGGTCGCCAGCCGCTTCGGGAATACGCCCTCGCTTACGCTCGATAGCTACGGTTTTCGTTGTGTGAGGGCTGTATCCCCTTGATTCTTTTATGATACCCCAAGTTGCTCTCTTTCCGAGAAGACGCGTGTCGGCGAGGTTTCTAACCCTGATGTTTCGGAAGCCGAAAGCGTCCTGCTTCCCGCATTGTCCCGAAAACACACCGCCCCTAACCTCCCGCTGAAGCATAATGTATACAAACAGGCAGTCGGCATCTTCCGCACGACTCACAACGCCTACCGGAATGCAATACGCCCCGATATAACTGTAATTTTAGCACTATATAGTAAAATCCGAAAATCAATGCACACTTGGACAAGGGTTACCCCCCTCCCCCCCCGCAAGCAGGGGGGAATCAGAGGGACCTCGCTGCGATGTGATGTGTTTCAATAATTACTGACTTTACTATAAACGTGAAACCTAAAATCCGTATCTATCGTTTACTTATAACGTTTGACCGCATGCAGCAATGTGTCATCTCTCACCTGCGTCAGTATTTTACACGGAGGAGCAACGCTTTATGAAAAATAGAAAAATAAAAATAGACAGCATAACCTTTTTAATTGGCTGCCTGACTGTGATACTTATCAGCATAACGGGCTGCACAGATGTCCCTTACTCAGGCCCCATAGTAACCTCTGGCGATTTGGACCAGTACCTGAACACCATAGAACAAAATACCGTCTGCCTGCAAGATGGGTTCGATACCGTCTGTGTAAAACTTTTGTTGGATACAACAGAAATTGACGCGACAAATATAGACTATACACCTACCGTCCACGTTCATCCAACAAACATCGTCTATGTTTTTAATTATCAAGGGCGAACGATATTAGAAGCGAAACGACTCATGGATACCAGCCAGATTGTACAGGAATTGGTGGCGGCAGGCAAAGCGGAGCTGCCATCAAATGCCAATCTGAACAGCGGCGGTACCAACTCTATCCCGGAAGGTTGGAGCATTGAGATATACTATCCAAGCACGTTCCGTGAAGCGAACCGCGGCAATACACCCGAAACCAGCGGACTCGGCATCAGAATCTCGGAAGGGCAGACACTCTCAACCAACAGACAGCGCGATCTGAAGATCACCGAATTCACGCAAATCAACAAAAACGACGGCAGACGCGGCGTTCGATTTTCTGTCAAAACGCAAGCACCGAAAATAACAATTCAGGTAGATGGAATCGTCCCTGCCAATACCGCGACCTTCCATATCAATGGGGACAGCGTAGAAGCCGACGATAGCCAAAATATCCTCCGCTTACAGCCGCTATAGTCGTGTTTCGTCTACGCCGCCTCCGCTTGTGGCGGCGTTATCAGCGGAAGCCGCAAGGGACACTTTCGAAGTAAGTCCCTATTATAGTAAAGTCAATAATTATGGAAACACATCCTATCGAAACGAGGCACCTCTGATTCCCCCCTGATAAGGGGGGAGGGGGGTTGTCTTCCTAAAAGTGCGCATTTATTCTTAGATTTTACGATATAGTAAAGTCAATAATTATGGAAACACATCCTATCGAAACGAAGCACCTCTGATTCCCCCCTGACAAGGGGGGAGGGGGGTTGTCTTCCTATATTTTTAGATTTTACGATATGGAATGCTCATCTTGGCGTGTATAAACTTTGATGGAACAGGAGCCGCATCGTGAGAAAAACAGCACAAGTGAATTCCCGGAACCCGAAAAAATTTAAACCGACACCCGCGAAATTCATCATCGGACCCCTCATGATCCTTTTTGTCATCACTGGATGCTCCGATATGCCTTATACCGGATCAAACCTGACAAACCTTGAGGTAAACCGTTATCTCGTCTCAACCGACGGCGAATCCGTCTGCTTTCAGGATGATCTCGACACAACCTGCATAAGACTTACACCAGAAACAGGGAACCCCGCAGATGCCACTAACGGCCCTGCGGTCTACATCTATCCGGAGATGCGTGTTCATACGTTCTATTATCAAGGGACCCCTATCTTGCACGCCCAAAGAGTAGGGATCACACCAACACTGCCAGAAGATGGTACCCCTCCAACGTCTAACGGTGGGAACGGTAATAATAATAACGGTGGCGGTGATGGTAACAATAACGTGGGCAACGGCAACAATAATAACGGAGTCGACAATAATAACAATAACGGGGCTGGTGATAACGGCAACAACAATAGTAATAATGGTGGGGGCAATAACGGCAATAACAATAACGGCGGCAACGGTAATAACGGGGGTGACAACGGCACTAACGACAACCCATCCGATAATCCCAGTGATGGACACGGATGGCTTATCTGGGTATATTACCCAGAAGAAGCAGCGCCGAACAAGGCACCGACACTTAGCGAAAGCGGCGTAACAGTTACCCTAAATGGGATACAACTCACAGATGAAGATATAACAGGCTTCGCACAATTCATTGGCAGCCAAGGCGAAAAAGGTATTCAATTTTTCTATGCAACCGAGTCCTCTGAACTGTTAAACTTAAAAATCCAGATCGAAGGCGTTGACAGTAACGATGAGACGATCAGATTTAACATCAATTACTTATGGAACGCCTAATAACCTTGTCACGTCCGTGATGCACCGCCATCACCTTTGTTGTAGAAATCATTCTGCAGGCACGTTCCGAACAGAGCCTGCACGTAGCGCGTCAATGGACGAGACGTTAACGCAACCTTCCGTTCAATCGATCCATTATTGGCTCCGTGTCCGCAAGGTTTTCACTTTTCTGATAGGAGATTTGTTCGTAGGGGCGTGGTTTCCACGCCCGTGTGATAGAACCGCGAGCACCTGCCCCTACAACGCCTGCTAACCGCCAATCCCCAATGTATCGTTAATCTCTTTCTGGTAGCCTTCAAGTTCGCAGCTTTCAATCTCGGCGATCGTCACAGGACGACCGAACCAGCCGGATTCATAGACTGCCATACAGATCGCTTCGGATCGCATGCCTTCAACAGCGTCCACTTCAGGTTTGCTGCCACTCCGAATTGCATCGGCGAAGTATTTCAGTTCAATTGCGACCGTATTACCGATTCCAGCAGGGAAGAAATATTCACGTTCATCATCACTGAGACTATCCGTAAATTCTTTCTGTAGATCGTCATTAGAAATAGATTCACCGCCGCGGGGTACCAAACCTCTACCCCAATCCAGGGCACCTTCACTGCCGTAGATCACTTTCTGTCCAAAACCGTGTGCAGGGGCAGAACCGACCCAGGTCCACTGCGCCGTAACGCCTTGTTCAAACTTGATGGTAGCGATCATCGCGTCTTCAACATCAACGGCATAGCCGCCTTCGCGCGCACCCGGGTTGTCGTAGCGATAGGGTTCATACGCCTTGTTGATGGCGTAAACCTCTTCAGCTTCAAGACCAAGGATATAGCGCATCAGATCAGTAAAATGTACGCCACCATCTAATGCCCAACCGCCGCCAGCGTCCATCTTGAAGTTGCGCCACCCCCATTTGCCTAATGCCTCGCCGACCTCAATCCAGAAGAACATACGCGGTTCACCGACACGCCCTTGCGCAATTGCCCAACTACGCGTACGTTCCATACGGCTCAACCGATAGTTTTCTGCGACAGAAATAATTCTATCGTTCCGTTCTGCCGCTTCCATCATCAGTTTGCATGCACGCATCGTAATACCAAACGGCTTTTCTATGATGACGTGTTTACCCGCTTCCAAGGCAGGGACAGCAAGCGTATGATGTGCGCTATGAAGTGCACATATATCAACGCACTCTAAATCCGGATGCTTATCAAGCATCTCGTCAAGTTCCGTATAAATAGCAGGCTTTGTACCGCCTTGGAACTCGTGTGCCTCATTCGCTCGATTCTCTGCCCTGCCTTTATCTATATCACACGCAGCGACAATGTCAAATTCTCGGACATCTTTCGACCACAACTCACGGTATCCACCCATGTGTGCGCCCGACATACCGCCGCAGCCGACCAATCCCATCTTAATTCGTTCTGCCATGTAAGCCTCCTTATGTAATATTCATAATACGTGTTCTTTCAATACATCTACAAATGAACAGCATACAGC
>RKRO01000296.1 GCA_007571355.1 Candidatus Poribacteria bacterium
CCCCTGATAAGGGGGGAGGGGTTGTCTTCCTAAAAGTGTGTATCTATTTTTAAATTTTACTATAAAAAACAGAAATTACCACTTTTTACATCTGAATGTCCGATATGTGCTCAATTTGCGTAAGTCCTATTAAATATGAAATGTTTGCTGAATATCTGTGTCAGGAATTTAAAACGCCTTCCACAAAAATGGATTTTGCGTAAGTCCTGATTGTATATCACAGAGAGATTTCCAAGGAGATAAATAACATGGCTAAAAACAGCGTAACAGGGCGTTTCCAGGATGTTGAGATAGTGTTTAGCATCGATAGTGATTGCATCATTATGAGTGTCCGGAATTTAACCGATGCCCATAAACGCGTCCGCGTGATGTATCAGAAATTTTCGATGAGTGGACTCGCCAATTGGGCGCAGTTTGAATTAAACAATACGCCCGTCTCGCGCCGTCTTCCCACAGAAATTCTTGACGCATATCGTTTAACCTTTTTTATCGATAATGCTGAACCCGTTTCCGCACGCATGGAAAAAATATTACATGAATTGCACACACTCGGAATTGAGCAACCAGCGGAGACAACACCAGAAGATGCCACTGAAATGGCGGCAACAGAGCCTGACGCACCCAAGCAGACGCAAGATGAGAACGGTGCCCCGAAACCCGAATCGCAGCCTTCAGCAGAGGCTACGACCGAAGACGCGGCATCGCCTTTAGCTGCCACCAACACCGATGAAAGTCCGGGACCCAAGATTGAAGCGACGCCACAGGCAGAAGCACCAGAAACCAATCTGCAGGACGTAGAGAGGACAGAACCCGTCACAACCAGTGGTGACGAAGACGAACAACATGTATACGAGGGTGAAACAGGACAACAGAGGGAAGCAGAACCAATGCCTCCAACTGTTGAACAGCAACCCGAAGAAAGACCTGCGTCCACATCCACCGTGTCAAAACTGCCGCCTGCTTACCGTACGAAATCTGTATCGCGCCCTGTAAATACTAAAATCGAATTTAAAATTGAAGTTCCGACACTTCCACCGAGCGCACTTGCAGAACGAAGAAAGGCAGAATCGGCAAAACTTAGGGATGGAAGTACCCAGTCCAGCAGAATGTCTTCAAAACGCAAAGAAAAAAGTGTTTTTGGACATCTCGCTCAAGCCTTAGGGCTCACAGCAGGCGGCAGGCGCGGCAAGGTTTACTATCAGGAAAAAAGCGAAGTCATTCAGAACGAATTCCAATCCCAACTCGCTAAGTTGGAGAGAGATTACAATGAAGGCTATGGACTCAACCTGTCTAACTGGGATACCGAAACACTCTGCGAAGAAGAAATCGCAATCCTGATCTTAAATCTCATGGTGAACGAGGTGACCGCATGGCGAAAAGAGCTCGGACGGGCTACTCATGAAACAGAGCACCTTATTCAGACACTTGATGAAGTAGATATGCGTCTCAGACAGACACTCAAGCAGACGCGCGGTATGTCTACCCCATCCCCAACCCTGTTCCCCGATCTGCTTGCCGAGAATGAACGGGATGTAGAGAAAATTCAGAAGGAGTGCGACGCATTCCTTCAACGCTTTACCAGTAAACTGATCGAACAAGAGCGGAAGCACGCCTCGAAAATTGAGGTAATCGTCTTCAAGAAGTTCCTCATCGAGTTCATCCGAGATTTCCTCTTCGTTGAAGTTACGAAGAGTGTAAAAGGGAACGAGCTACCCCAACGCCTCGACTGGTTTTTGGACCTCGTCGATTCCGAAGTCATTCCAATTGAAATCGGCGTGACGAAAGTCTCACAGAATCATCACAAGGTCAAGGGCGCGCTCGCCTGCGAATTTGAAACAGGTACAATCGTTGAAGTTGTTTCTCACGGATTACAATCTAAGGATGGAAAACGAGTCAGTCAGACAGCTGTTGTCATTGAAGCGGAGTAGAACGAATGGAAACAAGCGAACGCTTAGTTCAAAAGATCGCGCAGCTGCCACAAGCGGCCCTCGGACATTTCCCGACACCCTTAGAAGAATGCCCGCGCCTCTCTGAGGCACTCGGGGGACCGCGCATCTTTATGAAACGCGAAGATTGTTCAGGTTTGGCATTTGGCGGCAACAAAGTCCGGCAACTGACTTTCACAATCGGGGACGCTATCGCAGAAGGTGCGGATACAATTATACAAGGCGCGGCTTCGCAATCCAATCACTGCCGACAAGCTGCCGCTGCCTGCGGTAAACTCGGACTCAAGTGTTATCTTCGCCTCGCCCGTGATCACAAGAGTATCCTCCAAGGGAATCTACTGTTGGATAATATCGCAGGCGCGGATATCGAGATTGTTAATGTACCGTTCGGCCCCGAATTAGATGTCGTAAAGTATGAACTCGCGGAAAAACTAAAGACACAAGGCATGAAACCTTACGTCCTCGCAGCACCGCGTTCTACGGCCCTTGCCGCCGTCGCTTTTACCTGGTGTATCGCTGAAATTGCACAACAGCAACAGCAGTTGGATATTGACGCGGATTGGATTTATACCGCTTCTGTAGGCGGCACACAGGCAGGGCTTGTCCTCGGCACCAAAACGCTTGGGTTGAAGATGAAACCGTTTGGCATCGCACCGATTGTTTGGGAAGGTAAATTTGATCGGTTACGCAGTGCTGCAAACAATGCCGCCGAACTTTTGGAATTAGATACCAAAGTCATCGACGCAGATATTCAGAATACAGACGACTATATCGGTCAAGCTTACGGCTACCTCACACCGGAATGTATTGATGCCCTCAAACTCGTTGCCAAAACCGAGGGGATCTTCCTGGATCCTGTCTATACCGCTAAGGCGATGGCGTGCCTCATTGACCATATCCAACAGGGTAAACTCGGACCCGACGACACCGTCATCTTCCTACACACCGGCGGCACCCCCGCAATCTTCGCATATCAAGAAGAATTAGTCGCCAGTTTATAGACTTATCGTAAAGCCCATCATGATTGAAACCCATCCCATCGAGGCGGTTCCCCTCTGATTCCCCTGATAAGAGGGAGGGGAGTTGTCTTCCTGAAAGTGTGCTTTTATTTTTAGATTTTACAATAATTCCTAAAATAAATTTGACATTCATACCAATTTGTGGTATCCTTTAATATAAATGCGAATGATAATACTAAAAAAATGATTTTTTTGGTAAAAATCACAAAAAAAGACATTTTTTTGAAAATTTAACTTGACAATATGTCTTTCAGCGTGTATAATTAAACTTAACGTTTGAGCGCGATAGAGGACCTTAAGCGATGAAAAGCAGAAAACGATTATTGAATACCGTATCGGATTTCCCCAGTCAGCTCAGCTCAGTCTGTCTGCTGCTCTCCTCTTTTCACAAGCGTTAAGTATTGGACTTCACAAGGTCGGTTTTATTCCGTAGACCTTGCGTTCCCGCGTGCTGCCTTCGTAACAGACGAGGTATGGCTCTGCGGGTTTTTTGTGTTGCATCAAGAACGCATTCGTTCCTTCGCGGTGCAACTTTTTTGTTTGACGATAACACCGGAACGTGTTAGAC
>RKRO01000428.1 GCA_007571355.1 Candidatus Poribacteria bacterium
GGAATATCCCATACATGCACAGTAAATCGGTAACCCTGAGTCGCGCGAATTGAATTCATCGGCATAGCACGCCTATTGCCATATAGAGAAAATACAACGCTTTATTCCTTTGTTGGTAATGGCGGTAAATGATGCTCTACGCGCCGTGTGTTGTATTCAAGCCGATACCGACGATGCGCCTCGTCGTCTGGATAATGCTCCGTATCTGGATACGGGTAGGCGGACATTCCGTGAAACGGTAACGGTTCAACCGTCTGTGAGGTGAGGGTATTGATGTCGCCATCTTTGTCCCAACCGTCGCTATAGAGAATAAAATCTCGCATCCATCCCGGTTTCAAGGCAGGCAAACGCGCTGCATCAAATTCTACTGTGATTTCATCTCCAGCGTTAAGGATAACGTACATATCGTCAACCTCTTGTAATAAAGGATTGACATCGCCGTAACGGGTGTAGTAGCCTGCAAGATCTCGCCACTGGGCATCCGTTGTTACCTTTTGGTAATCAAAGAGGTGCGGAGCGTGCGGGGTCGGACGATACATCTCGGAGAAGCCCCGGTAGTGCAAATCCGCGCTATCTGGATTCAACGTTGTTAACGCTATCGGTACATTTTGTATACCGACTGTGAAAAACGCTGTATCCCAATAAATCTGCATATCGGTCTCAATCCGAACATGCCGGTCATCGGATAGGAATTTGCCTGTCAGATCAACAGTAATCGTCTTGTTTTTACCTGCCGGCAGCCCAATCATGTCAATAACGGTCTTCCATTGTCCTGTTTCATCTTTTACAGAAACTGACGGAAAGCTGGGATTAATGCTGGGATTTTGGAACAAGGCAACGTTGATGCTGGTATCTGTCGGGAAGATCCATCCTGTAAGGAACAGTGTCACAGGCGCGGCATTGGAAACATCACCGAGATCGAGGATTACTGCGTGGGGAACAACAACGCCTTGGTAAGGACCAGGTTCATGTTCAACAGCGTAATGGTAATCAAATGTTCTCAAGGCATCGGAAACATCTTTACCGCGATGATCGGTTGCAGATTTTGGGTGTAACCTCTCTTTGACACCGTAAACCTTGAATTCGGCAAACGGAGGCGGTGTGTACTGTTCGTTTACGAAGATGTCAGTGTTCACTGGGTGATCAACTGCGATCAGTTTCACTTCGTCAAAATAGGCGGTTTCCCAGAGCTCTTCTGTAATCTGAATGGAATACTTTCCATCTTTCGGTTGCATCTGTGTGCCCGAAATTTTCACGAAATCCTTTGTTTCATCGGGTGCGACGAACCCCATTGAAGTGACAAGTCCCAAAGGGGCGCGCCAGAGCAGATCAGTGACAAATTCGTATTTCTCGCCGTTGTAGACATATAGAAACGGACAGGAACCTTTCAGTATCTGTTTCTCCAGAATCCGTTGTTTCGCCTGTGGCTTGATGACGTTCTGCGGTACGCCGTTCGTCCAGACAACACGGACGATGTCCGCCTTGTCAAGCGCACCTAACCCGAAATGGGAAACCTGCTCGGATACATACTGCAATTGATACAGGTCGCCGACTTTCACTTCCAATTTTGAACCGATACCGTCTCTATTGACTTTATTATTTCCCGTAGGAATACCTTCCAACCCGACCTGTATCCAGTTATTTTGATTCCCGCCGTTGTTCTGCAATGCGCGGAGTTCGCCTTTACCAGTGATGAAAAAGAGGTCGAGATCACCGTCGTTGTCGTAATCCGCGATTGCACCGGTCGTTGCATTCTGGAGCGTTGCCCCCGCTGCTGTAACGTTCTCTATTAAAGGGTAGGGTTCCATAAACTGTCCGGTCCCATCATTTCGGAACAGAAACATCCCATCTTTACCGCTGACCCAGAGGTCAACAAACCCATCGTTGTCGTAATCTATATTCTTCAATAGATCGGGAGATAGATCACGGACACCCGCCTCCAAGCGCGGATCCTCTACAAAACTTCCATCTCCTCTATTGAGGTAGAGGTAGATTCGATCTGTTGTTGATAAGAAAATATCCATGTCTCCGTCGTTATCATAATCGCCGATAGTCGCAGCGGTGTAAGACGCATCCTGTGGAATACCTGTTTCGCCGGAAACCGCGCGGAGTTTCCCTTGACGGAGGTTATCATAGAGGGTACAGCCGGTTTTACGGTGTATGATAAAAATATCTATATCGCCATCGTCATCGAAATCAGCGGAGAGTGCTTCGGTGGGAGCAGGTTGTCGCGCGGATACGCCTTTTACAAAGGTCTGTTCTGTGACATCGGTGAAGGTCTCATCACCGTTGTTTCGGTACATCGTGATGTCACTGCGTCCAGAAAAGAGATCTAAATCCCCGTCGTGGTCATAATCTATCGGAAGGAGTAAGCCAATCTCTCCATGTATCTGTTCATCCTGCACAATAGGCGATACGGACCAATTTTCAGTCTCGTCTATGTGGAGGCGTATTATCCCGTTGAGGGTTTGCAACAAAAAATCTTGCGTGCCGTTTTTGTCAATATCTGCATAAGCAAAGGTGTGTGGAAATTGCGATTCTTGTCCTAATATTGCTTGAACTTGCGGGACTGGCACATAAATATTATCGGTGTTTCTTATAAGGAATCTAATCGTAGTATAGAGATCAAAGTTTCCATCACCGTCATAGTCAAGCAAGGCAATGTCGACGAATTCGACAGGGCTACTCTCTATATTTGTGAAGCCAAGCTGCTCAGTGACATCTGCAAATTCCACCGTAATCGGTGGACTCTGTTTAGTTACGACACGCTCTCGAAAACCTGGACGGAACGTCTCTATCGGATGCCCTAGAATGTCGGTTACCAATTCACCGATGCCTTGCTGATAGCGTGGACTCGCGCGGTGCAAGTTTTCAAAAATTCGGACATTTCGTGTGGCAAGTTTCACGTCACCCTTCTCTATCGCGTCTACCCCTTGTGTAAGGTAGGCAAGTTTTTCTGCGTCCGTATCACCCAAAAGGAGCATTAGGTCTTGACAGAGGTCTCCAGCAGCTTCAAGGTCCTCCTGCGCTAACAAACCAAGTGTCAATTTCATCAGCACAACGATATTCACAGGGGATCGGGCATGCAGTTCCTGAAGGTGCCGAACAGCCTCCTGCTGCGCTTCTGGGTCGTCTCGCAGTCTAATATAGTGATGGACCAGTTTATAGCGAAACTCCAATTCATCGGGTGCTAAGCGGACGGCTTCCTTCATCGCCTCTACTGCTAAACCACTTTCCTGCTGCAATTGATAGACTTCGGATAAAATAAAGTGTAACTGGCTATCCATCGGTGCAACAGCAATGCCACGTTTCACCCATTCTTCGGCGGCATCTGCCTGTTGTAGACGGAGGTGCGCGACAGCAAGGTTACCGTAACCGATCGCTTCATTCGGCAGCAGTTCAATCAGTGCAGTAAACGCCTCCACTGCTTTTGAGGGCTGCGACTCCTCAAGATATGCTAACCCCAAATTCTGATGCCGGATTGCCTCTTCAATAATTCCAGTGTTGTCTGCCTCTTGCGTCCATCCTATTG
>RKRO01000384.1 GCA_007571355.1 Candidatus Poribacteria bacterium
TCAGATGACGGTTACAACGCCATTTTCACAGCCAACGATGAGCCCGGATTCGCTGGCGGCGAATTCGCGTTTAACGTCTTCGATAACCGCCTTGGCCCCGGCAATGACAAGTGGTGCTGCGGGCTTGGCGGCGGCATTCCAGATGAAGGGCTACACGTGACCGCAGAGTTTGAGGAACCCTACGCTTTGACACACTTCACAGTATCTTCAGCGAATGATGTGCCTGCAAGGGATCCTACCGTGTGGGAGATTCAGGGGTCGAACGACGGCGAGAATTTTACGACCATCTTTGCTCACGACGGGGATAGCTTTTGGAATCAGCGGCTGCAAGTGGTGCTTTTCGAGGCAGGTGAAGATTACGAGGTTCAAGAAGTCGGGTATCGATTTTTTCGGCATGTTACTTTTAACACTGCCTCAAACCCAGCTGGCGCGTACTTCCAAATTGGCGAAATTGAGTTCTTCGGCGATGCCAATC
Source organism: Candidatus Poribacteria bacterium (assembly GCA_007571355.1). Lineage (GTDB taxonomy): Bacteria > Poribacteria > WGA-4E > WGA-4E > WGA-3G > WGA-3G. Next base: position 476 of record RKRO01000384.1, read on the forward strand.
TTACCGCTGTAGACCCTAAAGCGAAACTCACGACCACATGGGGACGCATCAAAACCGCCCGCTAAGCGCAAATATCAGAAATTTTCTAAATCGGCTTGAATCGAGTAACGCCTTGATTCAAGCCGATTTTCAGTTTTCCGTTCTCGCTTTTGTTTTCACCCCCGACAATGCAGGCAACCCTTTAACAATATCCACCGTCTCTATGCTGACGGTGATGACCTGTCCAATCAAACGGAGGATATACTCCGGATCCTCTGCGCGATTCGGATCATTCTTGATACCACTCCGTTTGTCTACCTTGACACGATACTGATCCACGACCCACTCCAACGCAGAACGATTCCCTAACCGATATTCAAACACTTCAAGGGGGATGCCCGTTAACGTGAGGAAGTCATTGTATGTCAACTGCGTCTTGTCTTTGGAGAGTTTCATGCGTTCTACACGCAGATTGACTTGCATGCCCGGCGTTTCAATCGACGCAAGTTTATCGTATTCGGGTTGGGATTCGTAGGTGATGTGAAGGTTTGCCAATCGCGCCCCTGCCTTTGCAAACGCCCAGAAGTCTTCGGCAAAAGGGATATGCGGTAAGTCTCGCTTGAGGTTTTCCTGATACCGCTCGCGATAATCGGGCTGATGCAGCAATCCATAGGTATAATGAAAAATGTCCCACTTGGTAATCGTGTCATCTGCGTAATGGTTTTGAAATTGCGTCAACGCCCAATCCGTGATGTTCTCACGGCGGTTTGTGCCATCTTCATCGTAAGTTGTGCCATCTTCATCGTAAGTATAGAACGGAAAGCATTGAGTCTTTTCTGCTACATCAAGGGAGGGAATAATATCTGTAACCAAGGCATGAAAAGAACTATTACTTCCAATACCAGTAACACAAATGACCTGATTTTTCTTTTCGGTTGCAGGCGTAGGAAAAATAGAAGGAAAAACATAAACCCTCTGGTTCATCAACCTATCAAAATAAAGATACGATTTGGTAAAAGGCCGGTAGAGAGAAGTTCTCACTTTTTCCGGCGAAAAATCAATCAATTCGTTGTTTTTGAGCTCCGATTTCAGTCTATCTGTCCATTTAATCTTGGTGTTATCAGGGTTGACGAAATCATTGACATTTACTGTACGATCTGTCCGCCGTTCCCATCGTGCTGTCTCCGCGTTATAGAACGTTATCATCTTTGTCATATTTTCGGTCAGTGCAGTTGGGTTAGCATTGTATGCCCAAGCGTCGCGGCTCGTTGTCACGCCTCTGCTGTAACTCTTAAAAATCGCCCCGACTGCCATATCCTTCGCCATTTTTGTTGTTTTGCTTCCAATTGGCATAAAGGTGTCAAATTCTGCGCGGAGATCTGCTGTAAGCCACGTATACCGCTTATCAGGTGTCAGTTCCTGCCAGCCTATATTGCCAACGTGCTGCCTCTCCTCCAGGAATGCAAAGGTGCGCGCTCTATTCCACACTGCCGTTTCATCGTTATAGAAAATCCGCGCGCTAACCTTTTCTCCATGTTGTTTTGATTTCACCAAGACATTGATGCTTACACCGATCTGAATACCGAAGACATTAGAGTCTCCAGGGTGCCGTTTGCGAATGTTCCCTCCTAAATCCAGAATATAGAGTTTGTCAAATTCTTCGGCGAGGTGCTTTCGCATCCCATCAAACGAGGTTCCGTCAAGAAAGTTGTGGTTAGTGATAAACACGACAATTCCTTCTTCTCCCAACTTATCTGTCGCCCAGCGAATCGCTTTGACATAAGGGTCATAGAGTGAATTTTTTAGTTGTGCCCTGGAGGCATCAGCATACGTGTTACGCACCCGCGTGTCAACCGCCAGATGCCGCCGATTCTTGTTGTTATCGTTCTCATTTTTTTGTCCAGCATTGTAGGGCGGATTGCCGATAACGACAAACATCGGTGTTTCCCTCTGTTCCTCAACCCGAAGCGAATTCTCCGGTGTAAAAAAGGAAAATTGCCCCGTTTGATGCGGCGCGTCCATTAAATCCACCGTATCAAACGTATCCACGAAGCAGATATGCGGAAAGGGTTCATAGCTGCCTGTCCGCTCAAAATAGACGTGTTCAATGTTCAGACTGGCGATGTAATAGGGAAGCAGCATCACCTCGTTGCAGTGGAGCTCTTCTCGGTATTTCTGGGGCAGTCTTCGTCCCTGAATCTCTTGCATAAGGCGGACGATAAAATTGCCGGTACCAACGAACGGATCAATGATGTGAACACCCATATCCGAGAGTGACCGCCCGAACTCGCTGTTGAGAACATGCACAACGCTTCTCACCATGAAATCCACGATGGGCTGCGGCGTGTAAACGATGCCGTGTGTGTCGGCAACCTTCACCGAAAAGCCTTGAAAAAACTGCTCGTAGACCGTATTCAAAAACGACTGTTTTTGTGAGAAATCGGTGATAGTCGCAGCGGTTTTCTCAATCGCAATATAGAATGGATTCAGGGGACGCAGGAACTCGGAACGGCTTGGGGAACGCTGCGTGAGGACGTGGATCACCTTCTCAATTTCTTGGGCGATGATATTTCTGTTGATAAAATCCGGATTGTCAAAGACTGTGCGGAAAATCCGTTCGGTGAGAAGATGTTGAATCAGCATCTCTTCCACTTGTGCCTCGGTGAGGTTGGGGTCAATAGCAGCTCGGCACTGCTGATGAAAATTCGTAAAGGCTTGCCGAAATAACGGGTTGTCCTGCATCTCAGTCTTAACGCGCTGTGCCACACCGCGGCCCAGCACCGGCACCTTCTCCCGAAACGCCTCCACTGCAGCATACCAATTGACGATATTTTCTTCTTGATACGCGAAGAAGGCGTTCAGTAACGCAACAAGATTCTTTGGATCCGTTAGATCGCAATCCAGGCGAAGGTGTCCATCTTGGTAAAGGAGGGCGCGGGTCGGGGATTGAATAATAATATTTTTAAACGGATACCCCGCCTCCGATTTCCGCCGCGCTTCGGTGGGCAGGTCATCCCGTGTATCTTTGGCTTCCCAGTGGCCATGGGGCAAGTCAAAAGCATCAACAACTTCGCCATCTAACTGGATGCGCCTGTTCGCTTTTGTGTGGCGTGTCTTTTCGCAAACAAGGATAAGGCCCGCTTGTCGGCAATAGTGTTGGAGGAGCGTTTGGAATGCGGTTCGGACGGCACCTTCGTGGTCTGCGCCGATGCTGTCGTATGCTTCGAGTTCTACGTAGTAGTTTTTGATGGGTTTATGTGTCGGTTTGATATTAAGTGTCGGCATGGCGTTTCCCCGTGTAACGTTGGCGATCGGATTTAAAACAACGCCAATTATACACGGATACATAGGGCAATTCCAAGGAGAAAATTCACTGTCGGCTCCATGGAATTTCAACACCTAACTCATCTGCAAGTTTCTCTATTTCTTGTACGGGTGCCTTGTGTAACGGAATCCCATTTTTGAGACGTTCTTGTGTCAATTCCCATTCAATTTCACCGGGTAAAGTGACACGATCGAAACCGCTGCGGGGTGTCGCCTGACGCGTCATCCGAATCTGCCTGTCAATTTCGGCTTTGAATTCTGAAACATCCGTAAAATTGGCGATGTTAATGGCAAAGAAAAAGTGTGCCGATGTTCGTTTTTCCGGTGGCGCGTCCCCCGGCTGATACCGTTTGTTGATACCCATCAACCCGCCGCTCAACGGACCGCACAAGACATCCATTATGATCGCAAGGGCAGAACCCTTTGGACCCGCAGCGGGTAGGATAACGGCGACTTTCGTCGGATCATCGGTTTCGTTGCCATCCGCGTCGAGTGCCCATCCCAACGGGATTTTCTCTTGGTACAACCTTGCAGTCCCGATCCGTCCAGCGGCAGCAGCACCGCACGCCATGTCCAACACAATTGGTGGTTCCTCACCAGCAGGGATCGCAAAGGAAAACGCATTATTGCCGATCGAAGCAGTCCTCGCACCGAAAACGGCAGTATTCACACCGAGTCCGTTGGTTGTCGCGAAACCGATCATATCGTGTGGCAGTGCACGCATCGCATGGCTGGAGGCAGCCCCGAAGTGATTGCTGTTCCGCACAATCGCCACACCGATCGAAACGGACTTCGCTTTTTCGATAGCGATGTTCATTGCGCGAGCACCGCCGAGATGTCCTAACCCGCGGTCGCCATCCAATAGAACAGCGGCAGGGTTATCCTCAAGCGTCTGGAGTTGTGGATTCGGATTAATGTTTCCACCGATGATGCCCCGGACATAACCGGGCATGCCGCGCGTTGCGTGTGAATGAACGCCGCGCAAGTCCATTAAGACTTGCATTTCTGCGACGGTATCTGCATCGGATTGTGCAACGCCGACTTTCTGGTAGAGTTGACTACAGACACTTTGCAACGCTGTTGCGTTCACAATAACTTCCTGTTCGTGTCGATTCATGGCTATAGCCCCCTATCACAATTTGAGTGCTACCATTTTAGCAAACCTGTTTTAAAAAAGCAAATTTCAGAGTTATTTACGGAGAACTATAGAGACTGAGGGCAGGCAGGATTAAAAAATGATAATCTAATTCTTTGCGTTGTTTTTTATATTTTTCAAAATGATATTGCATTTTCTATAATAATATGGAATAATATATTATTATGGAATACAAATTCCTAAAGATTGGTATGGTAAAATAAGTGCAGTTTATTCAAACGCACGTACTTAACACGAAACTCATGTAAAAGTGAGATTCATTCTTTTCGAGGTTGAACAGCATGAAAATGATGATGGTATTTGCAGGATTTGTGTTGATGATAGCCTATTGTGTTATCGGAAACCCGATCGATATGGCAGAGGCGGAGGAAGTCTTGGGCGTAGGAACGGAGTCCCTGCTCGGAGGAGACCTAACCGATCCCGAAGACGATGGTGATCCCGAAGCAGATGAGGGTTACAACGCCATTTTCTCAGCCAACGAGGAACCCGGATTCGCAGGCGGTGAATTTTCGTTTAACGTCTTCGATAACCGCCTTGGTCCCAGCAATGACAAATGGTGCTGCGGACGTGGGGGCGGCATTCCGGAGGAAGGTCTGCACGTGACCGCTGAGTTTGAGGAAGCGTACGCCTTGACACACTTCACGGTGTCTTCAGCAAACGATGTTCCCGCAAGGGACCCGACAGTGTGGGAGGTTCAGGGATCGAACGACGGCGAGGATTTCACGACCATCTATTCTCACGACGGGGATAGCTTTTGGAATGAGCGGCTACAAGTCGTCCTTTTTGAGGCAGGAGCAGATTTCGAGGTTCAAACCACCGGGTATCGTTTTTTCCGGCATGTGACTTTTGACACCGCATCGAACCCGGCTGGAGCGTACTTTCAAATTGGCGAAATTGAGTACTTCGGTGATGCTAATCTTACCCCCGTAGACCCTAAAGCCAAGCTCACGACCACATGGGGACGTATCAAAACCGCCCGATAAGCACAAATATTGGACATCTTCTAAATCGGAAACCTGAATCGAGTCATAACTTGGTTTGGGTTTCCGTTTTTCATATCCGTATAAATGTCCAAAATCTTTTTTAATTGCGATTTTCTGCTGCCTGGGTCTCTATAGTGCGGTTCCAAACCGAACCTACCGGGCTTTGAGGTCTAAAGCAGATCGCTTATGGGCGAGTACGCCGCAAAATTGGACAAAAAAACGAAAACTAAATAGCCCTGATATACTTCACCTTTTGCTTGACTTTACGTAAAAAGTTGTGGTATTATTACTCTCACAAGCAAGCACCTATAAGTGAGGAAATAAATCCTATTCTGTATCTTGCGGGAGTCTAGCCATGGTCTCGTTCAATCATATCCCACAATGCCTCTGTCTAACATTGATATTGATCCTCATTGCCTTCGCTGCTAACCCGGGTGGAGAGACACCTTCTGGTTTTGCGGAAGAGGGTCTCCCATTTTTAAAAAAATACTGCTTCAGTTGTCACACGGGCGACCAACCTGCCGCCGAAGTCTCCCTTGATGTCTTTTCAGATGACCGTTCCTTGATTGAAAACCGTGATATATGGGACCGTGTCTTAGATATGGTCGCGACAGGTTATATGCCGCCAACTGAGAGTGACGTTCAACCGCCGTTAGCAGCATCTGAGGCGTTTGTTGCACATATTGAAGCGATTTTTGAACACGCCGATCGCACGGCTAAACCAGATCCCGGCCGTATTACAGTGCGCCGACTCAACAGAGTTGAATACAAAAACACAGTCCGAGACCTGCTCGGTGTCGATTTCGATCCTACCGAAAACTTTCCAGCGGATGATGTCGGACACGGATTTGATAACATCGGTGACGTGCTGACGATGTCGCCGCTGCTGATGGAACGCTACTTTGAAGCAGCAGAAGCCATCGCAACGCGTGTCATTCTGGTAGACCCTCCACCACCGTCCAAACGTTACCAAAGCGGATCTCGGCTCGATCCGCGCCACGATGATATCCCTGATACACGTTTCCGACGGCTCGACCCAACATCGACAGAGGCGTGGAAATCTGGGCCTTTCACGACGGGGGCAACCTTCTTCAAGATGTTCCCTGAGGAAGAAATTATCTACCGAGCGACACTCTACGTTGAACCTAACGATGCAACCGCTGCCGCTGAGACAGACAGTCAAACGCCGGTTGAAGTCGCCCTGTTTATTCAGGGTGAGGCATTAGCGGAGGTTTCGCCGCCAGAAGAACTTGCACGATTGGTCGGCGTGGACCCAGCAGCGGATAACAGAATCAAGATTTTAGAAACTTTTGAGATTACCTCCCGCGACCCGAAAAAAAATCAGACGGTTAAAGTACTCGTTACCGGAATCCCGAACATTGAACGAGCCGGAATTGCGATGGTTAAACCTGCAGAGGGCGAGCCGTCCGCGAAACTTCAGATTCGGACGCTCTGGGCAGAAGGTCCGTTAGACACTCGCCCGGATTCGCAACTCGAAATTTTGGCATGCACACCGGATATCCCGCAAATAGAGCAGACGCGTGAAGTGTTGACCCGTCTACTTCGCCGAGGGTATCGCCGCCCGCCGACTGAAACCGAAGTGGAAGAACTCGTACAGTTTGTGGCATCCGTTCAAGCCGATGGTGCCAAGTGGGAAGCAGCGATCCAGCAAGGGATCAAGGTTATTCTCTGTTCGCCTAAGTTCCTATTCCGATTGGAGTTAGATGACCGTCCGCAAAGTCCAGAGCCGTACGCGATTGACGAATTCCAACTTGCATCGCGACTCTCCTATTTTTTGTGGCGGAGTATGCCGGACGATGAGCTTTTTGAACTTGCATCGCAAAACCAGTTGACTGCCAATCTTGAAGCACAAGTTAAACGGATGTTGGCAGACCCGAAGGCAACAGAAATGGCGCGCGACTTTGGTACACAATGGCTACAAATTCAACGAATCGCAACGGTTACGCCTGACCTTGAGCGATTTCCAACCTTTGGTCATAGATTGCGAGCCGCGATGTTGAAGGAAACAGAACTCTTTGTTGCGTCAATTCTTCGTGAAGACCAAAGCGTCCTGGATCTACTTGGCGCAGACTACACGTTCCTCAATCAAGAATTGGCAAACCACTACGGTATTGCGGACACCAACGGAAACTGGATGTATCAGGAGAAAACTGCACCGAGTGGTGAAGCCATTAAAGGCAGGGCGTTTCGGCGCGTTGCATTGCAAGGCACCTCACGCGGCGGTATACTGACCCACGCCAGCGTGCTGACAGTCACATCTAACCCAACTCGGACTTCTCCAGTTAAAAGGGGACGTTGGGTTTTGGAACAGATACTCGGTACACCGCCGCCGCCGCCGCCACCTGATGTCCCAGAATTGGAAGAAGATAAGGCAGCAACTACGGCAACAACTTTGCGAGAACTGCTCGAACAGCACCGAGAAGACCCCGCGTGTGCCAACTGTCATGCCAAAATGGATCCGATCGGCTTTGCACTCGAAAACTATAACGCCATCGGCGCGTTTCGAAAAAAAGAGGGTGGCTCGGACATTGATACAACCGCAGAACTCCCAGACGGCACCAAACTTAACGGTATAGCGGACCTGAAGCAGATACTTAAAGACAGAAAACAGGAATTTGTGCGATGTCTAACAGAGAAGATGTTGACGTATGCTTTAGGGAGAGGATTGGAATATTACGACCGTCCAACCGTTGACCGAATCGTTGCGCAACTTGAAGCCGAAGGTTACCGGAGCTCCGTGCTGATTGCTGAAATCGTTAAAAGCGATCCGTTTCGTTTGCGACGCGGTTTTTCAGATTAACCGCCAAGCGTAGACGAATGAGATGCGTTAAACGATGTTATTCGATATGTATCCGCATGGCTCCGCTGTCGCAATGCTGTTGGTACTCTGTTATTTTTTCTAAGGTGAAAAACAGATATGACGCGAATTATCAGCAATTTCGTCCTGCTTGCTATCATAATTCTACAACCGAGTTGTTATATATCTCAGTATACGACCCTAAATAAAAATTCTACTTCGCAATCGGAGAAAAAATACGCTTTTCACTTGGCATTGGAGGAAAAATATTCTGTTTATTTGGATGCGACATGGACGACGAAAGAGGCCCACGCGCTTTTGAAGGTCTTTGAATCGATGCCGTTAGGTCTGAATTTTCACTTTTCTACATGGAGTCTCAGTGATGAGGACTTAGAAAACGGCATCAAGATTGAAACGAAGGACAAGTTAAAACTCGTTACGATGAGTAGAAATACCTTGCCTGTTGAAGGATCTGAAGAGGTTCTGTCCCCAGACAAGGCCTTATACTATGCTGTGGTTCAATTCATCACAGAAAACGGTTCAAACAATGCTGCAATCAAATTAATATTGGAGGAACGGTATGGCATTCGTGTAGATGTCCCATCTTATGCTGCGCTAACCGCACTAACGACAAACGAAACAACGAAACATTATTCAGCATTTAAAAATAAAGACCTGATGATTTTTATTTCTATACTTGAGGAATTCCCGAAAGCACTCCATAAAATTCCGCAATTAAAATACGTGATCCGTAGAATCGACGATAAGATTAGGGCACCCGGCATCGCTTGGACAAGTGAAGGGTATATTGAGTTCTCAGAAACGCTTTTTAAGCGGGATTATATAGACGACACTCGCCGCCTCATCGCTCACGAAAAAGCACATTTTTTATGGGCTTATGTTTTTAACGATCAACTTAAACAAGATTGGACAGCACTCGGCGGATGGTATCAAGACCCAAACAACGAATCAGGGTGGTCAACGACTCAAGAACGATCAACGTTTGTATCAGATTACGCGTATACAGAAAATCCAAATGAAGATATGGCAGAAAGTATCGGATTCTATCTTGTTTATCCTGACAAACTCCGTTCTTGTTGCCTCGCCAAGTATGAATTTATTTACAATCGGGTTATACTGATGTATGGCAAACGTTATGCTCCATCCAGTATTATGTAGATTAACATAATAGGACATCCACAAATTGAACAGACAAGAGATATTGTTTACTGAAAAAGTCTTTATTTCTGTGTTTTTAGCATGGAGCGGCGCGCGGTAATGTCTCTCAACAAAGGAAAGATTAGCAATGCGTAGCACAGAACCGAGAAAACTACAAATTTACCGCGCGCGAAACGGACGACAACCGTTCACGGAATGGTTTTACGCAATTCAAGATACAAAGACGCGAACCAGAATTCGTAAACGATTGGACCGGCTTGAAGATGGAAACTTTGGTGATTGTCAGTCTGTCGGTAGCGGTGTCTCTGAATTGCGTCTCCACTTTGGTCCGGGCTATCGGATATATTTTGCTGAAATTGAGAACAGGCTTGTTCTTCTACTTTGTGGCGGGGACAAATCATCACAGCAACGAGACGTTGTGCAGGCAAAGAATTATTGGTTGCAATATAAGGAGTCACAACAATGACAGAACTGAAAACATGGCATGAAATTTTAATCGCAGATCTCGCTGCCAATCGTGCGGAAGCTATTGATTATCTTGATGTGTCCGTACAAGAATACCAACTTGATGGTGACACATCCTTCTTCCTAAAAGGGATCCGCAACATCATAGAGGCACTCGGCGGAGTTACTGAAATTGCGAAGCAAACGGATACGGAACCTGAAGACCTCTTTAAGGTGCTGTCCAACGACGATGCCCCTTGCATTCATACGCTCAATACTATTGCTAAAGCTTTAGGCTGTCGGCTGTCAATTCAACCGATAGCGGCTGCGAGCCCAAATTATGACGTTAAGGATAAAGATCATCCAATTGGGCGGGGACCTACGCGCGCGAGTCTTTCAGTCGCCACGGATTTATAACCTGTTAGGTTGTGCCCCTTCACAAAGTTAATGATGGGAGATGCTTATGAACACATCAAAACAACTTTCACGTCGAACATTTTTACGCGGTCTGGGGGGCGGTGCTGCACTACCGTTGCTGAGTCCCCTGACCACTTTCGCAGATATTCCCTCAAAAGAGGGACCCATCACCCGTTATCCTGACCCAGCAGTTGAAGTGATCGACCCGCGTTTTGCGAAATATAAGATCGGGAACGCCGTCATAGAACGCCTATGGACAGGCGCGCGTTGGTCCGAGGGACCCGTCTGGTTCGGCGATGGCGGCTACCTCCTCTGGAGCGATATTCCGAACAACCGTATCCTGAAATGGCAGGAAGCCACAGGTAAAGTGAGTGTCTACCGCAAACCCTCTAACTATACCAACGGTCATACACGCGATCGGCAAGGCAGACTCATTAGCTGCGAACACGGCACACGCCGCGTCACTCGCACCGAATACGACGGAACGGTCACCGTTTTGATCGACAACTTTGAAGGAAAACGGTTCAACGCGCCCAACGATGTGGTTGTCCATCCAGACGGACATATTTGGTTTACCGATCCAGGATACGGTATCCTATTCAATTATGAAGGACATAAAGCACCTTTTGAATTGCCAACTTCTGTCTATCGTCTCAACCCCGCCACGGGTAAGGCGACCGTTGTGACATCCGAACTAGAACGACCCAACGGTATCTGCTTTTCGCCTGATTACGATAAACTCTATATTGCTGATACCGGTCCCCCGAAAAACATTGTTGTTTTTGATATTATAGATGGTGAACGACTCGCCAATAAACAGGTATTCCATGATATGGCACCCGGTGCTGCTGATGGGCTCCGGTGTGATACGGATGGCAATGTCTGGACGGGTACGGGTTGGGTTGGTGAAGGCTACGATGGCGTACATATATTCGCACCGGACAGAACGCTTATCGGGAAGGTTCATCTTCCAGAAATCTGTTCAAATATCTGCTTCGGGGGTGTGAAGCGGAACAGGCTTTTTATGACAGGCAGCCAATCGCTCTACTCGGTTTATGTTGAAGCACAAGGCGCACCGTACTTTTAAACGCTTGCCATAAACACTTGACAAGTGAGATAAAATAAGGTATAATTGTGCTATAGGAGTTATGAAACGAGAAATCATACAGCTGATATTTCTCGAAAGTGCTTGTAAAGTAGTGATTATGAGGGTATCCTTGGTATGATGGTATGAAAATGCGTTATGAAGTCCGTAAGTATGTGTCTTTCTCCTGTGAGTTGAAGTTGTATCTGA
>RKRO01000155.1 GCA_007571355.1 Candidatus Poribacteria bacterium
GCACAGCGATGGGGATTTTTCGCTGAAGAACCGATGCGGCTAACCGATGTCTTTTCGCTGGAACACATTAACGTTTTGGATTTGAGTGTTATCGACGCGGGAACAAAAGGGTTACGAAACTTGGTGTTAGACATTGTCGCACGCCGGTTATTTACCGAACGGACACGGATGCGCCGGCGTGAAGAATTTGGCATGGAAACGCAGCTGCCACGAGTGTGGATGGCGATCGACGAAGCACATCAATTTGTGCCGCAAGGCAGAGCCTCTTTGTGCAAAGAGATGCTCATCCGATGGGTGAAAGAGGGACGACAGCCCGGACTGAGCCTAATTGTGGCAACGCAACAACCCTCCGCGATTGACACCGAATTGCTTTCACAGTGCGATCTGATTATGGCACATAAAATTACAACATGGGATGACATCAACGCCCTGGACCGCCTGAGCGCAACCTACATGCAAGGTGATTTGAAAGGGTATATCCGACAACTGAACCGGCGCGGTGAAGCACTGCTTGTTGATGACGAAACCGAATCTGTGAGCACAATCCGTGTCCGTCCACGGCGCAGTGCCCACGGCGGTGCTGAAATTCAGGAGAAAACCGCCAACCGTTCTTTTTTTTAACACAAACTTTCCCGACGAGGTTAAGAAACCTCGCCTACCAAGGACCAAGAGGCTGAGTTTTCAGGTTTTCCTGGGGTCTCTCACAAACTCTAATCTTATACATCAGAAAAAAATCGGGGTAAGTGAGGTACATCAAGGGATAGTTCCAACTGTGAGCGAACCGCTCGTCGAACCTCATCACAGACACGCATCGCGTGTGCTGTTTCGTCCGCAGTCGCGAATTTCCCAGGATAGCGCGGATCAACCGCGTGTTCCGACAACTTTGAAAAGTCTTCGCCCCACGCATTCCAAGTTGGTAGAGTCTGGACTATTAGATTCAATAACGCTTGTAAATCGTGAGTCCTTGGAAACGGGATGTTCGCCTCTTGAAGCCACGCCTTTAGATACTTTTCAATACACTGTTGGGCGTGGAAACAGATGGCATCATTTACCGGATTCTGGCCTTGAAGCACTTGCTGTGCCACAGTATAATCGCCTTCAGCTTTCTGCACCCATTCCTCTGTCAATGGATTCATCGCGTCTTCTTCCTTCTTTACGGGTTTCAAGAAAAAATTAGGCATTTCATAAAGCACCTCGCCCTTTTCAGTAATCTCTCGGAGAAACCAGTCATTATATACAAGGCGATACGCAAGGTCTTCAGGCGAATGCACGAGCACATGCAGACGGAAAGAACGCGCAAGACGCTCCCGAATCTCTATCTCTTGCCGGCGGGTTTCCGATTTCGCCACCGGCATGACGACCAACAAATCAACATCGGAGGACTCTGTCGGCGTGCCATACGCATAAGAACCAAACAGAACAACCTGCAAAGGGGAGAACTCGCGTACGAGGTCGTCACATGTCGCTTGAATGTCTTGACGGGTAACCATGATCGTCTCTTTTCTGTTCCCATATCTTCATAGCAGAAACACACAGCGATACAGATAAATATACAAGGGTAATTATGCCATATCTGCATCGCACACGCAAGAAAATTTAATAAAAAGTATTGATTTCTAAACGCATCTATCGTATAATCAACACTACTACGCAACTACCTAAACACGGAGTCGAAATTACCATAAAAGAGCACTTATGAAACTTGTTACCTTTCAACCCCAATCACCAGACGCGACACCAAGACTCGGCGCATGGACGACCGGCGACCGAATTGTTGATCTCACGGCAGTCGCCTCGGACATGTACGAATTCTTTGAAAAGAATCGCATCGTTGACGCACAAAAACATATTGACCAGACGACTGCCAGTATTTTCCCCGTTGCTGACGTGCAACTGCTCGCGCCGTTTCCACGCCCAGCAAGTCTTCGGGATTTCGGCGTATTTAAGACTCACATGGATGCTGCTTCACGTATCACAGGTAAAGAGATCTCCCCGGAGTGGTTCAAACTGCCCAACTACTACCGCGGCAGCACCAGTCCAGCCTCCATCGCCGGACACGAAACCGTTGTCACGTGGCCCAACTATACAGAAAAACTCGACTTTGAACTGGAGTGGGGGATCTATATCGGCAAGGTCGGAAGAAATATCTCTATAGCAGAGGCACCCGACTACATCGCAGGCTACACCATTTACAACGACATCAGCGCACGCGATATTCAGTTCCGACACATGACTATGGCACTCGGACCCGCCAAAGGAAAAGACTTTGATAACAGCAACATCATGGGGCCCTATCTCGTTACACCAAATGAAATCGGCGACCCCTATAACCTCCGAATGATTGCCAGAGTCAACGGTGAAGTCTGGGCGGACGGAAATACATCGGATATGTATTATTCATTTGCCGAGATGATTTCGTTTGTCTCACAATCAGAGACACTGCATCCTGGTGAATTTTTAGGTTCCGGCACCGTCGGAAAAGGATGCGGATGGGAACTCGACCGCTGGATTCAACCGGGTGACATCGTTGAACTTGAAATTGAGAATATCGGCGTGCTCAGAAACCAAATCGGTGAACCAGAAGTGAACCCAGCAGAATGGACAGAAAAGGGACTTTAGATACAATCAATAAAAAAACAAACGGCAAAAAATGCGACTTAAAGACAAAGTAGCCATTACAACAGGAGCCGCATCCGGCATCGGCAAAGCCACAGCAATCTTGTTCGCCGAACATGGCGCGAAAATCGTCGTCGCCGACATCGATGAAGATGGCGCGAACCAGACTGTCGCTGCTATCCGAGACACAGGCAACGCAGCGACTTATGTCCAAACCGACGTAACAATTTCAGACGACACCGAGCGGATGGTTCAAGAAGCCGTCAGCAGATATGGAAAATTGGATATTCTGTTGAGCAGTGCCGGTATTGCAATGCGACTACCTGTCGGCGACTTACCAGAAGCAGACTGGCATCGCTGTTTAGATGTCAACCTCACCGGGGTCTATCTCGCTGCCAAAGCAGCGATCCCCGCCATGCAGAGAAACGGCGGCGGTTCTATCATCAACCTGTCCTCTATCTATGGGATCGTTGGAGCGGACGTGCGGGCAGCGTATGTCGCCTCCAAAGGCGGTGTGACGAATCTCACCCGCGGGATGGCACTTGATTATGCCGAGGACAACATCCGAGTCAACTGCATCTGTCCCGGTTTCGTCGAGACACCTTTAGTCGCTGGAGTCATCAAAACACCGGAGGAATACCAGCTTCTTGCGGACAAGCACCCCATGCGCCGACTCGCGCAGCCCGAAGAGATCGCCTACGGTGCACTATACCTCGCCTCCGATGAATCCGCATTCGTCACAGGCATCGCCTTACCGATTGATGGCGGCTATACCGCAGGATAACCCATTTATCGTAAACCCCATAATTATGGAAATGCATTACGTCGAGGCGATGTCCCTCTGATTCCCCCTGATAAGGGAGTATCTTCCTAAAAGTGTGCATTTGTTTTTGGATTTTACGATAAATAGGT